>JAOAAM010000610.1 GCA_026418875.1 Gemmataceae bacterium
CCTATGACGAGTGAGCGCCGTTATCCCTCAAGCTGGATCGTTGAACCTCTCGGTAGCCCTCCTCGCCTTGCGGTCAGTGTTCCAGGTTCCAAGAGCATCTCGAACAGGGCTTTGGTCCTCGCCGCCCTCCGCACTCAACCCGGCGAATCCTGCCGACTCGAAAACGTCCTGCGTTCCGAGGACACCGAGGTGATGATGGAGGCCTTGCGGCTGCTGGGTTGGTCCGTCATCGAGGACGCTTCTGAAGAAGTCGTGGTCAGCCGGCCAAACACTGCTCGGGTGATACCTGCCGCCGAGGCCCGATTGGACCTGCGGAACTCGGGTACGTCGATGCGGTTCCTGACCGCGGCGGTATCGCTTGGCGAAGGTCGATACCGCCTGGATGGCAACCCTCGGATGCGGCAGCGGCCGATCCAAGACCTGATTGACGCTTTGCAAGCACTGGGGGTGCGTATCCGAAGCGAGTCGAACAGCGGCTGCCCGCCTGTCGTCGTCGAGGCCAACGGCTGGCATCTCGAACGGGTTGCGGTTCGAGGTGCTGTCAGCAGTCAATTCCTGAGCGCTTTGCTCTTGGCCGCCCCGTCATCGAATCGAGAATTGTTCATCGAGTTGGACGGCAGCCTGGTGTCGGAACCCTACGTCGACATGACCGTGGAAATGGTGCGGCAATTCGGGGGAGTTATCGAACGCCCTGATCCGAGGTGCTTTCGAGTTTTCCCGCAAGCCCACGGCGGACCGTCTCGCTACCTGATTGAACCGGACGCGAGTGCTGCAAGTTATTTTTTTGCCGCGGCAGCCATCACCGGCGGGCGAGTCACCGTGGCCGGGCTTTTTCGTCGCTCCTTGCAAGGCGACGTTCGTTTCGTCGATGTCCTCGCGGCCATGGGCTGTCGAGTCGAAGAATGCGACGCGGGAATCACGGTGCACGGCGGGACTCTGCGCGGAGTGGACGTGGACATGAACGCCATCAGCGACACCGTCATGACCTTGGCTGCCGTCGCGTGCTTCGCGGAGGGACCGACAACAATACGCAACGTGGCACACATCCGCCACAAAGAGACGGATCGACTGACAGCCCTCGCGGCCGAACTACGCAAACTCGGCGTCACCGTAGAGGAAACTGACGACGGCCTGAAATTAACCCCCGGTCCTCTCCGCAGCGCGAGGATCGAGACTTATGACGACCATCGGATGGCGATGAGTCTGGCCTTGGTTGGATTGCGGGTGCCGGGAGTCGAAATTCTCAACCCGGGCTGCGTGTCGAAGACGTACCCGGGTTTTTGGGAGGATTTCCAGCGCCTGGGCCAATCAGCATGAGAGCCGCGCTTCCGGTTGTTCAAACCTCAAACGCGGCTCGGCCGTGAAATCAAACATCCATCAGGCAATTCCGGACAATCGTCCCGTACTGTCACCGAAACTCGGCAGATGCGGCAAGCCGAAGAGATCGAGCAACGACAGATACAGGTTCGTCAGTGGCGTGTTGAAAGGATATTTGACATGCTGCCCGGACTTCAGCGTGCCGCCACCGCCGCCAATGAGGAGGATGGGCAAGTCATCGTGGTTGTGGCGATTACCGTCGCCGATGCCCGACCCGTAAACGATCATCACGTTGTCCAGGAGTGTCGACGTTCCTTCCTGAGCAGCTTTCAACTTGGACAGGATGTAGGCCAACTGCATCGTGTGGAACGTGTTGATCTGGCGAATTTTTTCCAGCTTTTTCTTGTCGCCGCCGTGGTGAGAGAGGTCGTGATGCCCCTCGGGCACGCCGATGTGGGCGTAGCTTCGATTGCTACCCTCGTCGGCGAAGACAAAAGTGCTGACGCGGGTGAGATCGGCTTGGAAAGCCAGAACCAGCAGGTCGCCCATGATGCGGATATGCTCACCGTAGTCCTTCGGGATGCCCGCGGGAGGCTGCATTCCTCGGGCCGCGCTCGGATCGACCGGCTTGCTGAATTGCTCGATCCGCTGTTCGATCTCGCGGACGGCGTTCATGTACTCGTCCAATTTCCGGACATCTGCGGCCCCGAGTTGCGATTTAAGCCTCCGGGCATCTTCTTGGACGAAATCCAAGATGCTCTTACGGTAACGATCTCGTTTCAGCGCCGCTTCGGCGTTCTCTTTCGGGTCGCGACCGCGGAATAACCGTTCGAACACCAACTTGGGATTCACTTCTTTGGCGTTCGGCGTGGACTCACCCCGCCACGAGATGTTCGACGAGTAGGCACAACTGTACCCGGAATCGCAATTCCCGGCCTGTCGCCCTGCCTCGCAACCGAGTTCGAGTGAGGCGAAGCGAGTTTGCGAGCCGACGAATTTCGCCGCTACTTGATCCACGGAAATGCCGACGCGGATATCGCTGCCGGCGGTCTTCCGCGCTTGGCGACCGGTCAGGAACGCGGCCAAGCTGCGGGCGTGGTCGCCTGGACCGTCGCCATTGGGTCGAGCTTTATCGCAGGCAAGCCCCGTGAGGACGCTGAACCGGTCGGAGTAGGGCGCGAGGGGTTCGAGGATTTTCGGAAGTTCGCTCAACTTGCCAGTCTGGCCGGGCGTCCAGTCCTGCATGTGTACACCGTTGGGCACGTAGAAAAAGGCCATCCGCTTTGGAGCCAGCGATGCGGGTGCAGCCGAGACACGCCTCGGAAGCATCGCTTCCAGAAGCGGCAAAGCCACCATGGTGCCGAGGCCCTTCAGGACTGCGCGACGAGACATCGGCTCATGCAACATAAGAGCTACCTCCCGGTTCGGCGGAAAGATCCGCTACTTCCGTCCCATCCGCCGTAGAAATGCGTCACTTTTGACGATCTCGACGACGATTCGGTTGAAACGGTCGCCATCGGCCGCAACGGCCGCGCTGATTCGTTCGATCTCGCTGCGGTCGTGCCGCTCGACCCCACGGCCCAAGGCATAAGTCAGAAGTTTCTCGATCAGACACTTTCGGAAGGATTCCACGTCCCGCTTCAGGATTGCCTTCAACTCGGCAGGATTTCGGAATGACGATCCGTCGGGAAGCGTCCCCGATGCATCAATCTTAAACTCTCCGTCGGTTTCCCGCCAGCCTCCCACACCGTCAAAATTCTCAAACCCGAAACCGATCGTATCCATCCGCTCGTGGCAGGTGGCACAATTCGGGTCGGCGCGATGCTGCTGCATCCTCTCTCGAAGACTTGCACTCTTAGCCGATTCCCGGTCCTCTTTCAACTCCGGCACATCGGGCGGCGGTGGGGGCGGTGGCGTGCCGAGGATGTTCTCCAGCACCCACTTGCCACGTTTGACCGGCGAGGTCCGCGTTGGATTCGACGTCACCGTTAACACGCTGGCCTGCGTTAACACGCCGCCGCGGTTCCGATCGGTCAGCTTGACTCGACGGAACTCCTCTCCCTTCACATCCGGGATGCCATACAGCCGCGCCAATCGCTCGTTGACGAAGGTGTAGTCCGCATCGAGCAGATCGAGGATCGACCGATTCTCCGCGATGATGCTGGTGAGAAACATCTCCGTTTCGATTCGCATCCATTCGCGCAACTTTTCGTCCCAAACCGGGAAATCCTTGCGGGAGGGCTGCACGGTGGCGAGATTCCGCAGGTTCAACCATTGCATGCCGAAGTTCTGCACCAAAGCTGCGGCTTTCGGGTCAAACAACATTCGCCGGGTTTGCTGCTCAAGAATGATCGGATCACGGAGTTTCCCCTGCTCTGCGAGTCGGAACAATTCCTCGTCGGGCATGGTCGACCAGAGGAAGTAGGACAACCGGGACGCGATCTCCCACGAGTTCAGGGCATAGCTGCCGTCGTCGCGATCCGGTTCTCGATCTGGTTCGACGCGGAACAGGAAGTAAGGCGACACCAACACCGCTTGGAGGCACAAGCCCACCGAAGAGTCGAACGTCTCACCATCATTCCGAGCGCTGTCGTAGATTTGCAAAAGCCGCTCGACTTCATCGGCACGTGGCGGCCGACGGTAAGCACGACGGGTGAAGTTCGAGAGGATGGCCCGCGCGCGTTCCCTCGACTCATCTTTCGGATCGCCGAGCATCACCCGGAAGTACGTATCCGGCTTGCGCATAACGGGGTTCGGGGGGTTGACAATCTCGATGGCCGCGACACCAAGCGTTCGCCGCTCGTTCTTTTCCTCATCCGGCGAGGGATTCAACAAAACCAAGGCAATCCGACGAGTTCCAGCCGAAACCTTGGCCTTTGCCTCGATTCCCGTGAACGTGTTCGTCGGCAAACGATGTTCGGCGATTCTCTTGCCGTCGACTTCGAAGGCATATTTGACGGCTTCTATCTTGCGATCACCCGGGAATGGCGCACCGAAAGCCGTCGCCCGAATGACGATCTCTCCGTCCCATGGCACTTCATGATCCACGAAGAGGGCACCGGCTTTATCGAGGTGCCGGTAGCTGCGGTTGTTCCGGCGCTTGACTTCGGCTTGCGCCGTCGGCTTCAAGTCTTTCGCCTCGTATCGGCGAATCTCGGGCTTGGCTGGCTCGCCATTCAGCATCAAATCGACCACCTTTTCCGCCGCGGCGAGATACTTTTCCATGAGGATCGGCGGAAGGGACAGGACGTCCCCGATGTTGTCGAAGCCGTGACCTACGTCGTCGGAGGGGAAGTCATCCGCGGGGGTGAAGGTGATGCCACACAAATCTCGGACCGTGTTGTTGTACTCGACTCGGTTGAGCCGACGCATCGTCACCCGTCCGGGATGACCAGCCGCCACGGGGAGCTTTTTCAATTCCGACTGAACCGATGCGACAAAGGCTTTGCGTTGCTCGTCCGCCGGTTGAGCATGTTTCTTCGGCGGCATCTCCTTGAGTTCGACTCGCCGAGCGATGGTTTCCCACGTCTCCACGTCGAGTCGCGTCTGAAGGTTGAGGCCGCCGGAGTCCTTCTTCTCGTTGTGGCATTGAACGCAGAATTGGTCCAAGAATGGTCGAACCGCCTTCGCCACGGGGTCTTCGTCACCGCGGCAAGTTTCGAGAGCTCCGACCGCAAGGAACGCTGTGCATACCACCCAACGACTCATTCAGCTTTCTCCTGCGGGGCATCTGTTCCGGGACTGCGGTAAGGCAGGCTAGCTTGGCGTGCCCAGACATTTTAACACCGACTTCGGCCACCGGCACCGCCATCTCCCATGGACACCCGCATGTCTTGCTCTCAATGCCATTTCACCACGAACTGTGGGCTGGCAGCAGTTCATCCGTCGAGCTGACGCGGGCCAAGACATGCCTGATCGGCGATCAGTTTTTGAGCGGAGCGACGGGCGGGGCTTTCGGTGCCTCTTCAAGAATGTCGAGGCCATCGAGGTAGATCGTGATGGCCCCGTCGATGAGTTTACGTCGAATGTCGGAGGGTAAAGACTGACGAAATACGAGAGTTCCGGTCGAGTTCGACGGCCCCGGCT
>JAOAAM010000712.1 GCA_026418875.1 Gemmataceae bacterium
TGTATAAGAGACAGAGCCGGGACTGACCGCGGTGGAGATGTTTCGGGCTTTGGAGCGCGGCCAACTCAAAGCCATCTGGGTCGCCGGCACGAATCCGCTGGTCAGTTTGCCCGACTTGCATCAGGTTCGACGAGCGGTGCAAAAGGCCAAGCTTGTCGTCGTCCAGGATGCGTATCACCCGACGGAAACGACCGAATGGGCCCACGTGTTGCTGCCAGCCGCTCAGTTCACCGAAAAGGAGTGGACGAGCACCAGCAGCGAGAGGCTGGTCAGTTACAGCCCCAAGTTGCGCGAGCCTCCGGGGGACGCCATCCCCGATTGGCAAATCATCGCCCGATTCGCTCAGCACGCAGGTTTTTCCGGGTTCGATTATCGCGGTGCGGCGGAAGTGTGGGACGAATTTCGCGGGCTGACCAAGGGACGGCCCTGTGACATGCCGGGCATCACGGCCGCACGGCTGCGGAAGGAACGTCATGTCTATTGGCCTTGCCCGAGCCTCGAGCATCCGGGGGAAAAACGACGCTACTTGGATCGGCGATTTCCGACGGCCGACGGTAAGGCGAACTTCCTGCCCCGCGATCATCGGGAGCCGCGCGAAGTACCCGACCACGAGTTTCCCTTCGTGCTCACGACCGGTCGCATCTATACCCATTGGCACACCCTGACACGCACCGGTCAGTGCGCCAAATTGGTGCTCCGCGAACCGGGGCCATTCGTCGAGATCCACCCTGCCGATGCGCAAGTCCTGAGTGTGGGGGACGGCGACATGGTGCAGATCTCCAGCCGAAGAGGCACCATCCGCATCCCGGCACGCCTGAGTGACGGAGTGCCCCCGGGAACCGTCTTTCTGCCGTTCCATTGGGGCGACCGTTTTGCACCGGAAAACGCAGTGAACTACCTGACGATCAGTGCCACGGGGCGGGTGGCGAAACAACCCGAGTTGAAGTTCTGCGCCGTCCATTTGGAGCGAGTCCCCGGACGAGTGGACGAGATCCCGCTTGCAGAGCTTTCTCTTCCCCTGACGATTGGGAATTGCCATGAATCGCCGTGACTTTCTCAAGTCGGGCCATTGGCCGACATTGCTGAGTGCCTTTTTGTACTTCGATGTCAGTTTCATGGTGTGGGTGCTGATCGGGGCCTTGGGGAGTTCCATCGCCCAAGACTTAGGTCTGAATGACGCGGAGAAAGGGCTGATCGTCGCGGTACCGCTTTTGGGCGGGTCGATGCTGCGGTTGGTGTTGGGCCTGTTGACGGATCGGATCGGGGCGAAGCGAACTGGGCTGTGGGGTCTGGCGTTGACCACTGTACCGCTGCTTCTGGGCTGGCAGTGGGCCGATTCCCCCGGGAAATTGATCGTCGTCGGCATGATGCTCGGCATCGCCGGTGCGAGCTTCGCCGTCGCCTTGCCGCTGGCGAGCCGATGGTATCCACCGAGGTATCAAGGTCTGGCCTTGGGTATTGCGGGGGCCGGCAACAGCGGGACGGCCTTGGCCACGTTTTTCGCCCCGATGCTGGCGGCTTGGGTAGGCTGGCAGGGAGTTTTCGGGCTGGCGGTGATTCCTATCTTACTCGTCTTGCTGCTGTTTGCGGTGATGGCGAAAGACAGCCCAACGCAACCGCCGCCTCAGCCCCTAAGGGCTTACTTCCAAGCTTTGCTTCATGCCGACACCTGGTGGTTCAACGGTTTTTATGCGGTGACCTTCGGCGGATTCGTCGGGTTGGCCAGCTTCCTGAGTATCTATTTCCACGATCAGTACGGGTTGAGCAAGGTCACGGCGGGTCGATTCGCCACGTTGTGCGTCATCGCAGGCTCATTCCTCCGGCCGGTCGGCGGCTACCTGGCCGATCGCTGGGGGGGACAGCGTTTACTCGTCGGGGTCTATCTTGGCATCGCTGCCGTCATGAGCCTGATGGCTCTCCTGCCGCCTTTGCCCGCTGCCACCGTGATCTTGTTCGTCGGCATGGGCTTGCTGGGCATGGGCAACGGGGCGGTCTTCCAGTTGGTGCCCTTGCGTTTCCCGAGGCAAATCGGCGTGGTCACGGGAGTGGTGGGAGCGGCCGGCGGCTTAGGTGGGTTCTTTCTGCCCACGATTCTCGGGTCGCTGAAGCAGGCGACCCAATCCTTCGCCGGTGGTTTTCTCCTCTTCGCCGTCGTGGGCGGCATGGCTGCGGTGGCGATGATGTGGAAGGCCCGGCAGTGGACGGTCAAGGCGGCCCACCGACGTCCAGGTAACCAGCCGACTCCGGCCGCCGCAGCTACAATGTCTCTGCCCTGCGAATCCGAGTCCCGGTTGGCCATTGATGAACCGATTCCCGCTGGAGTTCCGAGCCGTTGCGTTTGACCTCGACGGCATCCTCATCGACACCGAGCCGATCTTTGCCGAAGCGGTTCGCCGCTTCCTGGAACCCCGCGGCATTCCCTTTGACCCGGCCTTCATGCCGACGATGATGGGGACACCTGCGGCGCAAGTTCTCCCGCGGTTCCGCGATCACTTTCGGCTGAGGGAATCCGTCGAGCAGATCGCGCAGGAGTGTAAAGAGCACTTCATGTTGGTGCTCGGAGACCAGGCCGGTCCCCTGATGCCGGGAGTGACTCAACTGCTGGATGAGCTGAAGCAGCGGCAGGTACCGTGCTGCATCGCCACATCCTCTGGACGCGAGTTCGTGCGGCGAGTGTTCGGCCCGCATGGGTTGCTCGACCGCTTCCAGTTCGTTCTAACTTGCGAGGATGTGGCACGAGGCAAGCCATTCCCGGATGTGTACGAACTGGCGGCCTCGCGGTTCGGGATCCTTCCGCCGCAGATGCTCGTCTTCGAGGACAGCCCCAACGGGGTACGGGCCGCAAAGGCCGCTGGGGCCGCCTGCATCGTCGTGCCTCACTCGCATACCCCGAGGCATTTGATCGAAGGTGCTGACCTGATCGTCCCCAGCCTTCATTCCGCCGAATTACATCGGGCTTTGGGCTGGCTACCGGCCTAGTGGATCCGCGAACGGTGGAAGTGGACGTGCTTCCAGCCGGACTCGGTCTTGTGCCACACTCGAGTTTCCTCGAACGCATGCGACTGGACGCCGCCTTCGGCCTCCACCTGGTTCACTCGGACGTAGGTGACGATGGCGGCCTCCCCGAGGAACCGAACCCTGGGTGACGCCATGGTCGCTTGCCTTCGCCCCGAGTGCAGCGGCACGTCGAAATAAATTCGGTGGAACGCCAAGCCCTCGACCAATTGGCCACAAGCTTCCGGCTCGAATGCCGTCAAATCCGCGGCACACAGTTCGGTGTAGGTCCGCCAATCGGCGGACATGATCGCGTCGAGCAACCGTTGATTCAAGGCAAGCAACGCGGCGGTGTCGCTCATGACGTCTCCTCCGTGGTCGTTGGAGGCTGAGGTTGGTTTACCGACTCCTGAATGATCGGGCGCAACTCCCCGGCAAGGAAGACCGACCCCGCCACGAGGATCAGATCATCCGGCGAGGCTTGACTGTACACGGTTCGCCAGGCTTCAGGGGCGGAGTCGAATCTTTCGAACGAACGGATACCCGCGGCTTCGCCCAGGGTGGCCAAGGTCTCGGGTGCGGCAGCACGGGCACTGTGGGCATAGCGGGTAAATGCCACATGATGGAAGTGCGCGACGAGAACGCGAAGCATGCCGGGGATGTCCTTGTCCGATGATGAAGCAAAGATCAGCCATCGTCGTCCCCGATCGGGAGCTTCGGCGAGCGTGTCCACCAAAGCCTGGATCGATGCCACGTTGTGGGCGCAATCCAGCAGCACCAGGGGTTTGTGTGCTAACACTTCAAGTCGCGCCGGCCAGCGAACGTGCCGCAGTCCCAAGGCGACATGTTCGTCCCGAATGGTCAGACCCATCGCGCGAAGTTCCTCGACCGCGGCGACGGCGAGAGCCGCGTTGGCGGCCTGCTGTTTGCCGTGCAACCCCAAAGCCATCGGGGGCCAGCGGTGCCGCTCGGTCTGCACCTCCACGGTAGGCAGCCGTTGGCCGAGTTGACCCGGTTGGTAGGCGACGTGGAAATCGACCTCCAGTTCACGCAGCCGGCTGCCGCGCTCGGCCGCCACTCGACGGATCACCGGGCCGGCCTCGGGATCAGTCACCCCGCTGAGGACCGGTCGGCCGGGCTTGATAATCCCGGCTTTCTCGAAGGCGATGGAGGCGAGGGTCGGCCCGAGGATCTGCACGTGATCGTAGCTGATGCTGGTGATGATCGAGAGCCACGGCGTGCAAACATTCGTTGAGTCGAAGCGCCCGCCCAACCCGACCTCGACGACGGCCAGATCGACTCGCCTCCGGACGAAGTGCAGCCAGCCAGCGGCTGTGCCGACCTCAAAAAAAGTCAGGTGAATCCCGGGTGGGACCGCTTGGCGGATTTCGGACAGCAAGGCGAGAAGCTCGGGCCGCGAGATCGGTTCGCCATCAACCTGAATTCGCTCCTCGACCTGCGACAAATGCGGGGAAGTGAACAACCCGGTGCGATACCCCGCTTGCCGGAGAATGCTTGCCAGCAGTGCCGAGGTCGAGCCTTTTCCCTTGCTGCCCGCGACGTGGACAATGCGCAGTCGACGTTGCGGCTCGCCCAAGGCTCGAAGCAGACCCCGCATCTGATCGAGCTTCAAATCGCCGGCGACGGGAGACCGGCGCTCGAAATCGACCCGGCCGTACCACCAAACGAGAGGATCATCGACGCTCATGCCCCGACAGTATAGCAACCTCGGACGGGGTGAGACGTCGATCCGACCTAACGGAACCGTGGGCAAACCAGTGCGACACCCGGTCGCGGCAAGACCGGGTGTCTGGGGCCACGGTCGTCCAACGCGCCGGTCACGGTGGGATCAAGGTTATTCGGTCTCGGCGGCCGCCGGTCACCGTTGGGATCAAGGTTTGTCGGGCTTGTTTTTGCCCTTCACCTGCGGCTTGCCACCACGGTCCCCGCTGTCCGAAGGTTTGCCGCCCGGACGCCGACCCGCCATGCTCTTGATTTCGTCGGCACTCAAGGCACCATCGCCGTTGGCGTCCAGACGTTGAAAGAGCTTGTCAAGATTCGCTCCGGCCGCCCGATTGCCTGGCACGCGCTCCATCGCCTTTTGCAGTTCGTCCAAGGTGACTTTGCCGTCCTTGTCGGCGTCAGCCAGGTCGATGCCTCGCGCCAACGGACCAGCGAAATCGGGTCGGCCCGCCGCAGGACCAGCGAAGTTGGGGCGGCCGGCACCAGGTCGCCCAACTCCGGCTTTGCCCGCTCCTGGTCCGCCGATTCCCGGCTTGCCGGCCCCCGGGCGACCAGCACCCTTACCACCTCCGGGCTGATCCTCCGCCCAACTCAATGTCACCGCCAGCAACAATGCCAAACTCGATCCAAGAAAAACTCTCATCGGGGTAACTCCCAAGTTCGGAAATGCCCTGTGACTCATCGGGGACGACGGCGTCTGGTTGCACTGTGCATTGAACACCAAAACCCTCCGCGCGGTTCTGATACGCTCGGCCGAATTTTGCACGACGCTGGCCCGTTGCTCCCCCTCCGCCGAGACGGTAGGCTGATGGCATGGCTCCCACGGAACCAGCGGAAGTCGGAACTCCTGCGCGCGAGCTGCTGCTGTATTACTTTTGCCGCGTTCAACTCCCCTCGGTGCGGTTGACGTTTCCGGTGTTTCAGGCTCACCTTCGCCGCACCTTTGAGTTGCACCGCAAGAAGCAACCGTCGACGACTTGGGAGAGCTACCTGGACAACCTGTACCTGGTCGATTGGTACTTGTGCTGCGGCTGCCTGGAACGTCAACCCGCGGCATGGGACCAGTTGTTCGCGGTTCGCACGGGTCGCACCGATCGCTTGCTGCCCGATGCGCTGCGTGCCCGGGCCGTCCGACTCTATCCAAGGAACGAAGAGCGCCAAGAAGCGGTCGTCGCCGAATTCTGGAGCCGCTTGCTCGTCAGCGATTCCCCCAACTCGCTCCCGATCCTGGCACGGTATGACGGTCAACGGCCGCTGGCACCTTGGTTGATCCGTGTCTTCGAGAATGAACACCTGTCCCTGCTGAAAAAGGAGTCTCGGGAAAAACCGATGGTGGACGAGGAGATCGGCCCGGCCTTGCCTCCCGTGGCCGAGGACCGCTGGCACGAAGCCTTTGTCCTCGCCGCTCAATCGTGGCTGCGCGAACTCACCGACGACGACGTTCTCCTCCTCGGGCTGCGTCTTCGTTACCAGTTGAGCCAACGGGAAGTGGCCCGGCTGTTCGGTATCCACGAGGGGAATGTGACCCGGCGGATGGACAAATTGAGCGAACGAGCCGCCCGAGTCATCCGGCAGGGGCTGGAGGAGCAAGGCTGGACCGGCGACGACCTGGGCGAGTTGATTCGCACCGAGATGAAGTGGCTGATCCTCGACGACCCTCGCTTCTCTGCCGAGCATCTGGCGACGCTCCTGGCCCGGCGTGGTCACGCGGGGCCAATCGTGCCCACCGACCAATCTTCGGAACCGTCTTCGGACCAATCTTCTTCGGAACCCTCTTCGGATCAATCTTCGGACCAATCTTCGGAACCGTCTCCCGACCAATCCTCCGAACAATCCTCCGCCTCTTGATGGCCCGGTCGGTGGTTGGGGAACGTCTCGTCCGACCGTCTGGCGGATTGGACGGTCGGATCGGTCCGACTCCGAGCGAAGCTGGATCGTTTCTATAACACCATCATGTCCGTCCCGGAGCCTCTTGCCGATCTCGACCAACCACTGCCGGACATGATCGGTTCGGGTCCGGCGATGCGCGGGGTGTGGCGGGCGACTCGGCTGGCCGCCCCGACGATGGCCAACGTCTTGCTCATCGGCGAAACGGGGACTGGCAAGGAACTGGTGGCTCGCGCGGTGCATCGCCTCAGCCTCCGACCGGACGGCCCGTATGTTCGCGTCAACTGCGGTGCCTTGCCCGAGAGCCTTTTGGAAAGCGAGTTGTTCGGCCATGTCAAAGGTGCCTTCACTGGTGCCATCGAGAATAAAACCGGGCGATTCGAGGCGGCAACCCGTGGCACGATCTTCCTCGACGAAATCTCCAGCATGAGCGAGCGCTTGCAGGTCAAGTTGCTCCGCGTCTTGCAGGAGCGGGAGTTCGAACGGGTGGGCGAAAGCCGCACCACCCGGGTGGATGTCCGAGTGATCGCGGCGACGAACGAATCGCTGGAAGACGCCATTGCCGAGGGGCGTTTTCGCGAAGATTTGTACTACCGTCTGAACGTCTGGCCCATTGTCCTTCCCCCGTTACGGGAACGCCGGGAGGACATTCCTGCCCTGACGGCCTTCTTCCTTGAAAAACTGGCGAAAGAGAACCGCCTTCCCGTGCCCAAGTTGCCGCCGGAAGTCCTCGCCCGAATTCAAGCCTATGACTGGCCCGGCAACGTCCGCGAGTTGGAAAACTACATCGAGCGGCTCGTGCTGCTGTCGCGGGCCGGGCCGTTGTCCCCCTCGACCGTGCCCCCTCCCGGATGGAGTGCCCGCTTGGGGCGGAAACGAACACGGGAATTACCCGACCTCATCCGCGAACTGGTGCGTGTCGGCATCGCCAGCCTGAAGCACGGGGAGCTGAAGGTCGGTCTCGTCGATGCCGTCGAACGCGAACTGATCGAGCAGGTCATGGAGATGTGCCACGGCGTGGGTGTCAAGGCGGCGGAGAAAATCGGCATCAATCGCAACACCCTGCATAAAAAGCTCGAAGAGTATCGGGCCTCTTCGCCCCCGCCGCAAAACGAATCACCCGGATGACCGTCCTGACGTCCGGCCCCGCAACGGTCGAGCCTTGCCCGCCAATCTCGGTACGAACCGATGATCGGTTGAAACTTTGGCCCGCCGTGGCGATGACCGGGGCTGGCGATCAATAGTCGCGGCTCATCTTGAGCATCGACAGGAAAAAGCTGCTGTAAGCGGTTTGCACGCCGACGACCAACGCCGTCAGCCCCCACAAGGCCCATCGCATGGTCACGCCATAATCCAATTGCGCGAAGCCGCTGTGCCACCACGCCGCCACGAGGCCGAGATTCGCCAGCAGACCGAGCGAGGCCACGACCGCTCCGCTTACCAGCCCCCGCTCCAGCGTGAAGGTCTGCAAGATGCGTTTGACTAGAGGACTGGCGGGCAACACCCCCGAGTAGTGCCCGTAGACTTTGGCCAGGAAGCCCAACCACCACGTCTGATAGCCGACCAAAACGCACAAGCTGCCCAGAAGCATGGTGTGCAAGTCCAAGGTGATTCGACCCAAGATGACTGGCCCGGGCGTCAGGCCGAGAAGCAGGATCAGGCCGAACAGCAGCAAGGCGGTCGCCGGGATGAAGTAGAGCCACAGCGGGCACAGCAGCAGCATGAGGCGCAAATTGCGCCAGCCATCGCGGAAGCTGCGGATGTGAGGCGGACGATCTCGGCCGTCCGGGTGCAGCGTGGTGGGCACTTCGGTGATGCGCAGGCCGTTCAAGCACGATTTGACGACCATCTCGCTGGCAAACTCCATGCCGGGGGTGTCCAAGCGGATCCGCTCCATGGACTCCTTGCGGAAGCCACGTAATCCGCATTGGCAATCGCCGATCGGGCTGCGGAAAAACACTTTGAGCAGCATCGAGAGCAGCGGATTGCCGAAGTAGCGGTGCATCGGCGGCATCGCACCCGGGCGGATGCCCCCGGCAAACCGGTTGCCCATCACCAGATCGTAGCCCTCGCGCAGCTTGTCCACAAAAGGCTGCAAGTTCAAAAAATCATAGCTGTCGTCGCTGTCGCCCATGATCGTGAATTTCCCCTTCGCGTCGTAAATGCCGGCTGAGAGCGCCGAGCCGTAGCCTTTGCGGGGGACATGCAGCACCCGCGCACCCTCCCTCTGCGCAATTTCGATCGAGCCGTCCGTGCTCCCGTTGTCGGCCACCAGGATTTCGCCCTTCACCCCGCTGCTTTCCAGAAACTTCCGAGCTTTGGCCACGCAGGTGCCAACAGTCAGCGCCTCGTTGAGGCAAGGCATAAGGATGGTCAGCTCGATCTCGGGCTCGGAGGTCTGGGGTTCGGACGGTCTCATTCCAAGGCCGGCTTGATAGTAGTCTTGGCCGGAGGCGGGGCGCCCAATTCCTGGGAGCGGGGCAGCGGACTGCATCCACCGGCGTAAACTTCCCAAGCCCCGGCATGCTTGAAAATCCGCCCGCTCTCATCCACCAGCCGGAAGGCCAGCGACGAAAGCGCCACCTCGATCTCCTTTTCCTCACCCGAGGCGAGAGCCACCCGGCGAAATCCGGCAAGCTGGCAACGTGGAGCGGGGCAGCCGGGCTCGACCGCGCGGGTGTAAACCTGCACAACCTCCTCGCCAGCGCGCGGACCGGTGTTCGCGACACGCACCCTGGCCCGCGCGCGGCCGGGAAGCACCACAATCTCCCGAAAATCAAACTGGGTGTAGGAAAGCCCGAAGCCGAAAGGAAAAAGCGGCTCGGCCCTCATGTAGCGGTAAGTCCGGCCTTCCATCGAATAGTCCTCGTAAGGCGGAAGGTCCGCCAGCGACCGGGGGAAGGTGATGGGCAGCTTGCCGGAGGGGCTCACAT
>JAOAAM010000754.1 GCA_026418875.1 Gemmataceae bacterium
CACGGAGTCGATGAGCTGTCCCACGGATTGGATGATGCGGGTGCAGTGCCGCACGGCTTGCGGGCCATGCCGAACGGCGAACGCCCGGATGGCCTCGGCAAGTTCCAACGCGGCCTCGGCATCGACCACGGCCTCCGGCGAGACACGCAAGCCTTCCCGCAGCCGGTCGAGTACCTCGGCCGGTGGGGGCTGCTCCGGGCGCGACTCGCTGAGACTGCCACTCTCGGCCAGGGCTTGCGTTGTTCGCAGCGCGGCCTCCACCGCATCGAATAGCAGCCGGTACGGCTCTCGGAGCGACCAGCTATGCCGAAGAAACTCGCCGGCCAACTCGACGGCCATGCGGGCCAATTGCTTGTCATCCGGGGTGAAGCTGCCTGGCCGGCGATCAAACAACTCGAGCACCAGTGAACCGCCTGGCATCGACGTCGCCGGGACGGCGAGAATCTCGCGGCGGTTTTGCTCGAAGGTTTGCAGCCGGTATCCATCGCGGCTCTCCGCCGGCTGAACGACGATCGGCTCCAGGAAGCTCAAGGCGGCCGCCGCCAGCGACTCCGAGAACGGGACGAGCGGCTCCACGATCAGTTCGCCGTCCGCCCGATACGCCCGGTATGTCTCCCCCGAATCGGGAGGCCGCACGATCATCACGCCGTCCTGGGCCTGCGTGGCGCGGATCGTGAAGTCGAACAGGCGTGACAAGGCTTGCGGCAGCGAGACAGGGTCGTTCAACGCCGCCGCGGCTCGCACCAAGGGGATGATCTTCTCGACGGTCTCCCGGAACTCGCGCAGGCTGTGGGCGAGAGCGCGAGCCCGCCGGGCAGGCCGGATCCGATCCAGTTGTTTGCGAACCGCTCGGAGGAACGTCTCGCGGTTCAGGTCCTGATTTTTGTCCAGGTAATCCCGTACCCCCATCCGCAAGGCGTCCAGCGGGGTGGCTCGGTGGGCGAATCCCGTCACCAGGATGGCCGTGATGTCGGGGTGAAACAGGGCCAAATCCTCGAGCAATTGCAGGCCATCCGACCCGGAGCCGAGGTTCCAATCCAGGATCGCCAGGTCGATGGGCCGCTGCCCTGCCAAGCGCAAGGCCGTCTCGGCGTCGGCCGCGACTTGCACGTCGATATCCCACCGGGCGGCTTCCAGCCATTCTCGAAACGTCCGCCGGACCGGCTCCTCGTCATCCACGATCAGCACGGTTTCCGGGGGAAAAACCGCCGATCCCGACTCAATCATGATTCCCTCGCGCTGGTTTTTGCCTGAAGGTAGTGCCGCCATGCGGACGAAAAATCGCGCATCATCAGGGCGGCGACTGCGGCGAAGCGGGCGATGTCGCGGCCAGGGTGAACACGCTCGGCTTCGGCGAGCCAATCGCGAGCCTGCTGGATTTGCCCAGCCCCCAAGGCACGCAAGGCCCGGCTCAACAACGCCGCACGATATTCCTCGACCCCTCGAAGAAGCGACAAGTCCGCACGGCAGCGTCGGCACTTCGGGTCGCGGACGTTTCTTGCTCCGCAAATGGGGCAAACACCAGAGATCATCGAAGCTCGCTCTCAACCCCCTCCCGCGGTCAATCAAGAGGCCGTGACTCGTTCACGCATCGTCGAGATAAAACAGCAAGTCGGACAGATCTTCGCAGGCTTGGGTCAAATCGCTCCAGCGGCGTTCGGTCAGCGCTGTCCGCACCCGTGTCATGATGCGATCCAAGTCGTCACGATCCTCGGCGGCCGCGTGAAGACGAAGCTTCTCAGCCTTCTCCAACAGCGCTTTGGCCTGCACCGACTCCCGTTGCCCCTCGCGTGGGGCGGGAATGAGGACGGGCAGTTCGCCGGCCGGTTCATCCACCGCGTCCAGCGACGATTCGTCGTCGTCGGCCAGGGTGTCGTCGATGATCGGGGGCGGCAGAAACAGGCGATCTACCCGTTGCGCCGATGCCTCGATCGCCTCCCTCGGCCGTGTCAACGCATTTCGGATGGTCATCGCCTTCTGCAAACCTGTCGCTTTTTCTCGTGCCGACACGCGCAACATGCCATTCAGGTCCAAGTCCATTTGGACGATGACCTGGTTTCCGGCCGGCACCGGGGACAGTCCCTCCACCACAAACGTGCCGACGCGATGATTGAATCGGACATCCGACGATTCGCCTTGGTAAACGTCGATCTGCACGATGGGCTGCCGATCGACGACGGTTTGGAATATCTCGCTGCGGCTGGCCGGGAGCGGCGTGTTCCGGCGGATGATCGGTGCGAAACGATAATCGAAGCGGCCGCTGTCCGAATCCAAATCCTCATCGTCGAAGTCGATGCAGCGGATTCCCAGGGAGTGCGGTGTCACATCCACCAGCACCGCCCCCACCTCTTCGCCGCCGATCAGGGCCGCTTGCACCGCCGCACCCATCGCCACCACCAACTCGGGGCGGACTTCGCCATGCACCGGCATCCCCAGCCGGTCGCTGAGCATTTCCTGCACCAGGGGAATGCGGGTGCTGCCACCCACCAGCACCACGCGATCCAAATGACGCGGGGTCAGGGAAGCATCGGCCAACGCTCGCTCCACGTGCATCATGGTCCGTTCGATGGCGTCATGGATCAGGCACTCGAACTCGTGCCGCGAGATCTCGACCTTCAGGTGCAGGGGCACGCCCTCCTTTTCGGCGATGAAATCTTCCTCGATGACGGTCACCGCATGATCGGAAAGTCGCTTCTTGGCGTCCTCGACCGCTCGGAGCAGTCGCGCTTTGCTACCGGCCGAGGCGAGCAGATCGACGCCGTGCCGCTCCCGAAACTGCTCGGCGACATAGCGCATCAGAGCGTCGTCGAAATCGTCACCGCCCAAGTGGGTGTCGCCGTGGCTGGCGAGAACCTCGATCACGCCGTCCTGAGCTTGGACGATGGAGACGTCGAAGGTTCCGCCGCCCAGGTCATAGACCAGGGTTCGGCGCAATTCACGGTGCTTCGGGTCGTAGCAGAGCGAGGCGGCGGTGGGCTCGTTCAGGATTCGTACCACGTCCAATCCGGCGATGCGGCCGGCCTCGACCGTCGCTTGTCGTTGGGTGTCGTTGAAAAAGGCGGGCACGGTGATGACGGCTTTGCGGACGGGCCGGGACAGTTGCTGCTCGGCCCGCTCTTTCAGAGTGCGGAGGATCATCGCGGAGATCTCTTGCGGCGAGAACTCCTGATCGCCCATGCGGACCGAGACCGCCTGACCCATCAATCGCTTGACCGATTTGACGGTGCGTTCGGGAGCGAGTACCCACTGATTGCGCGCGGGCCGACCAACCAGCAAGCGGCCATCGTCCGCCAGGCCGACGACGGAGGGGAGAATGGGGCCGTCATCCACGTCCAGCACCACGGGGTGCCCGTCACGGAGCAGGGCGATTTCGCTGTTGGTGGTTCCCAAGTCGATACCGACGATGAGTTCGCTCATGGGTCCGCCTCTTGCGGTGACTCCGACGCTTTGGCCACTTGAACTTGGGCCGTCCGAAACACCCGCCCTCGCCAAAGATACCCGCGGCGGATTTCGGCGGCGACGGATCCGGGTCGAATTTCCGGTCCCGCGGCCGTCACCTCGACGGCTTCCATCGTTTGGGGATCGAACGGTTGTCCCACGGTTGGGATCGCCTCCAGGCCGTGACGACCGAGGATGCGAGCCGTCCTCTCGGTGCCGATGCGGAATCCCTCGGCCAGCGCCAACAGCTTTTCCAGCCAGCGCGAACAGTCTGCGTGGGGAGATGCCGACCGGTCCGCGTGGGGAGATGCCGACCGGTCTGTGTCGGCTGGAGACGGCTGGTCTTTCTCTTCAGCCCGACTTGGCCGTGACTGAAGCGGGAAAAATAGGCCGCGAAGCCGATGCCACCACCGCCGACATTGCGCCGACGGGATGCCCCCAGCTTGCTGGTTCGGTGTGGCCGCTTCGCTGTTCCAACTCGTGAGGATTCGGTTCAACTCATGGGCGGCACGCCCGTGCATGTCCGCCAGTTCGATCAGACTTTCCAGCACAGGCCGGATCGCGGAGTCGCCGCCTTCGTCCACGGTGAGCGTCGATCGACTGGGGTTGGCCGCTGACACATGACGCAGGAGTTCGACGACTTGCTCTTGCTGCTGCCGCAACGCCTTGGTGTGGAGGTGGACCTCGTGACGCAGCGCGACGAGTTGCTCAACCAGGATCGACCATGAGAAGTCGGCAGCCGGTTCGGGGGCGGGCAAGGGTTCGGCGGCTTCGCGCAACCGGTGCGCGAAGTCCGAGAGGATGGCGTCAATCTGATCCGTGGTCAGCTTGGGTCGGTTTTCCATAGAAGCAGTTCAGCCAAGGCGAGCCGCCGTCGGGGGCTGTCACGTCGAATTTTTTCGATGAGTTGATCCAAGTCGTCACCCGCTGGCCGTTGGAAAAAACGGTCATTCAACCGGTGGGTCAGGTCGCGCAAGGTCTCGTACGCTGCCCGGA
>JAOAAM010000775.1 GCA_026418875.1 Gemmataceae bacterium
CGGCCTCGAGGATGCGGTGACGCACGGATTCAATCAAGTCCCAAGGCCGACGGCGACCCGCTGCCAGCAACTCCTCGGCCCGGGAACGAACTCCGACACGGTAGACGGCGGCCAACGGATGAAGATAACCTTCCACACGCGGGAGGCAGACGTCGGCGTCGCCAAGCGAGTCGATGATCCGCTGGACAAACGCCGGCTGAAGCAATGGCACATCGCAGGCCGACAGATAAACCCCTTCGCATTGGCCGGGACACAACGCAGCCAGCCCGGTGGCCAGTCCGCGCAACGGCCCCTGTCCCTCCTCGGGGTCACGGGTAATCCGCGTCGAATCGGGAAGGGGGGGCAGTTCTTGCTCGGGTGCCGCGACGACCACGATCGGCGAAACCACCTCGCTCAGCAGCCGCACCACGCGTTGCAACATCACCTCGCTACCGACGGGGAGCCAAGCCTTGGGGCGGCCCATTCGCCGGCTTCGACCCCCGCAAAGAACAATTCCAGCGAATGGCTTCATCGGGGCATCACGTCGGTTAAATCGAGAGCAGCAACGAGGTCACACGGGACATCGCCGTCGGGCCGCCATCCTCGCTCCTGGTAATAAGCCGTCTTCAACGCCTCGAGTCGCTCCGGCGAGAGTTCCGCACCGGGGGCCGTTCCATCCGGCAGCCGTTGCTTCAGGAATCGTGGCGGCAGCGTGTCCTCCGTGGGCGTCCACCCCTCGCGGATATTGAAGAGTTTTTTCGCGGTCACGATTCGCCGAGCGGTCTGGCGCAGTTCCTCGGCGGTCAGGTTCCATCCCGTGACGAGCCGCAGCAGATCCGCGCTTTCCGCGAAGAGGTCCGAAAACACACCGCGCAGGAACTTGCACAGGATCAAGGAATCCATCAGGGCGGCTTTGTCTTCGGTCTCGACGGCCCACACTGCCGCCGAGGGAGCGACCTTTCGCCGATCGACACGATGCGAGAAGTCGACCTCGTAGGCCGAGCTGCGATTATGATCCGCCCCGCGGGAGTTCACGGCGAACCCCAAGGCCATCGTCTGCAGAGCGCGGGGTTCATAGCCGGGGATCTCCAAACCCTTGACATGGGGGGCGAACTGCGGTGCCTCGCCGCCGATTCGGCCGGCCAGACGCCGAGTTCCCTCGGCAAGCAGGTCGCCGAAGCCCCGGCGCTGCCCGATTTTCTCGATGGTTTGCAACAGCGCGTCGGTCTGCCCGAAACGCAGGCTCGGTGCATCGAAAAGGCCCCGCTCGACGCATTCCATTGTGAAAGCGATGGTCGCACCGGTCGAAATGGTGTCGAGTCCCAGGTCGTCGCACCGGCGGGCAGCCGCTAGCACCGTGTCGGGATCGGTGATGCCGCACAGGGGACCCAAGGCGAAGAGGCTCTCGTATTCCAGGCGAACCGGACCTTGGGACGAGCGGAAGACGTGTTCGCAGCCGATGGTGCAGGCAGCACAGGAGTCCCGAGTCTGCTGTCGGGCTTGATGCAATGCCTCGCCGGAGATGGCCTCGGCGGCATCAATTTGACCGGCTTGGAAATTGCGCGTGGGCAGAACGTTCAGCCGGTTGAAGGTCAGCAAATTCGCCACGGTGCCCAACTCGCGATACTTTGCCGTGGCTGGTCCGAAGGATCGTTCGGAGAGACTTTTGGCGGCGGCGACGACCGCGTGGGGATCGGCCAACGTGCAACGATGTGATCCCGCCACGGCGATCGCTTTCAGGTTTTTCGCTCCCATCACCGCACCCAGACCGCCCCGACCGGCATGCCTTCGATCGTGGCTGATGGTCGCGAACCGAACCTGTCGCTCGCCGGCCGGGCCGATGACGGCAACGTCGAAGTCCGGCCCCAAGCGACGGCGAAGAACTTCCTGAGTCGCAGGGATTTCAAGCCCCCACACGTCGTCGGCCGGCTCGAGTCGGCATCGGCCGTCGTCGATGACCAGGAGCGAGGGACGTTCGGCCCGCCCAACGATCAGCAGGGCATCGGCTCCCGTTCGCTTCCCCGACAAGGCGAACCGCGAAGAGGACAGCGAGTCGTTCAGCCGATCGGTCAGGGGCGATTTGGCGGCGACGGCGAATTTGGCCGACGTGGTCAGCGGCGTGCCCACCAGGGGACTGAAGGCGAAGACCAACCCGGCTTCGGGGGCTAACGGGTCGATCCTTGCCGGGGACTCCCGCAGTAGAAGCCAAGTGGCCAGTCCGACGCCGCCGAGGAAGCGGCGGGCCGCCGACTCGGGCAAGCTTTTCACCTGAGCCTCACCCGTCGACACGTCGATCCGCAGGTATCGACCGTGATAGCCGTGCATGATTCAGCCGCCCGCATCCGCACTGAGGATCAACACGCGGTCGCCCTCGGCCAGGGAAATGTGCCAATCATCGAGGAATGGCCCAGCGTTGACCGAGATCAGATAGGAACGCTGGACGCCGGGACCACGGGACAGATCGGCCAGTCCGGGAAACGTCTGTGCGACCGTTCGAATGGCATCGGCCAAGGTGCGGGCCTGTAGCTTGATCGATTCAACTCCCGCTCGTTGCCGAGCCATCGAATAAAACTCGACGACGACCTCCGCTGCTGCCGACATGCCGATATTGTAACGCGCTGGACCATCGCGCAACGCGCTGGACCATCGCGCAACGCGCTGCACCATCACGTAACGAGCTGGAACATCACGTAACGAGCTGGAACATCAGCCAGCAGCGTACCATTGGCGAATGTCGTTGCGGGAGTGGACGGGCGTTTGCTGCTCCAGCATCTGGCGGTAGGCGTCGAATCCCGCGGTGCCCAAGTGTGGCAAATCCTTCAG
>JAOAAM010000662.1 GCA_026418875.1 Gemmataceae bacterium
AGATGTGTATAAGAGACAGGTCCAACACCCTCCAGACACCCGCCCGTGTTTGCCTTATTGTAGCAGTTGAGCGGTGACGAATGGCGAGGACGCTAGGGGCCACGCAGATGAAGGCGATTGTCTACGAAAATCCGGGTCCGCCCGATGTTCTTAAGTACACCGAGCTTCCTGATCCGAGTCCGGGATCGGGTGAGGTGCTGGTTCGAGTTTCGGCGGTGTCGGTCAATCCAATTGACACTTACATTCGCTCCGGCGCGGTGGCCATGCCGCGTCCGCAGCCCACGATTCCCGGTTGTGACCTGGCCGGGCGAGTCGAGGCCGTCGGACCCGACGTGAAGCGGTTCCGAGTGGGGGACCGGGTGTGGGGGTCGAATCAGGGATTACTCGGTCGGCAGGGCACGTTCGCTGAGTTGGCCTGCGTACATGAAGACTGGCTTTATCCCACCCCCGAAGGTGTGAGCGACGAGGCTGCAGCGGCGAGCGCTTTGGTCGGCATCACGGCACACTTGGGTTTGTTTCGCTGTGCCCAGTTGAAAGCCGGCGAGTTCGTGTTCGTTAACGGCGGGACAGGCGGCGTCGGGTCGATGGTGGTACAGATGGCCGCCGCGATCGGGGCGATCCCGGTGACGACTGTAGGCTCCGCGGAAAAAGCCGAGTTAGCCCGGCAACTTGGTGCCGCTCACGTCATCCAGTACAAGTCGGAGGATGTTGTCGAGCGGATCAAGGCGATCACGAACGGCCAAGGGGTCCATGTGTGGTACGAGACGCTCCGCGAGCCGGATTTCATTCGGACGGTCGATCTCCTCGCTTTCCGTGGACGGATGATCGTGATGGCCGGGCGGCAGGCACAACCGATCTTCCCAGTCGGGCCGTTTTACACCAAGGACCTGACGCTCTACGGTTTCGCCATGTTTCGGGCCACACCGGACGAACAGCGCCGCTGTGCCGAGGACATCAATCGCTGGCTCAGCAGCGGCCAACTCCGACCGGTGATCGGCATGACGCTGCCGCTCAAAGAAGCTGCCCAAGCGCACCGTCTCCAGGAGGAGAATACCATCGGCAAAGCCGGAACACTGACAGGGAAAATTGTCCTCAAGCCATGAAGCGGCATGAGCGAGCCACCGCGACAGCCGACGTATTGGGACTACCTCCACCTCCTCAATCTGCTGCATCAGCAGCATGGATTTGAGGAGTCCGACGAGCAATTGTCGGAGGATGAGCTGCACTTCATCGTGGTGCATCAGGTCTTCGAGCTGTGGTTGAAATTGGTGCTGCGGGAGGTGCGAGCGGCAAGGGATCGTCTCGCGGCGGAGTGGGTTCCCGAACGTCATTTGCCGCACTTGGTTCGGCATTTGCGGCGGGTGATCGAAATTTTCCGGCTCTCCATCGACTCGTTCGCTGTCTTGGAGACCCTCACACCGCAGGATTTCCTCGACTTTCGCCGCAAGCTGGGGTCGTCGAGCGGCTTTCAATCGTTCCAGATGCGTGAGTTGGAGGTGTTGCTCGGCTGGCATTTCGCCCACGGTGCGGCAGATCCTGTGTCGGAAATCGACGTCCTGCTGCGGGAAACGCCTGGAGGTGAGGGCATCGCCGAGCGACTCTGGCATGCCCGCCAAGAGCCGTCGCTGCACGATGCGTTGATGTATTGGCTCTCGCGGACACCGATTCAGGGTTCGTTCCCCAAAGACTGTCTCTTATACACATC
>JAOAAM010000036.1 GCA_026418875.1 Gemmataceae bacterium
ACACCGAGAAGGGCGTGTCGATCAGCGTAATGAGGATCGTCCGGCCGGGGAACTGAAACCGAGCGATGCACCAAGCCGCCGCCAGGCCGAACACAAGATTGCACGCCACCGCCGTCGGAGCCACCGCGAGGGTCAACAAGATAGAGTGCCGCGTGTCGGCATCCTCGAACAGGTTCGCCCAGTAAGCGCGAACGCCACCCGACAGAGCCTCGGCGAAGACCGAAATCAACGGCACGACGACCAGCACCACCAGCACTGACAATGCCAGGATCGTCAACGACCAGCGGACATACCACGGGTCTTGCCGGGTTCGCTGAAGACTCATGAGTCCCACCAGCGGCTACGCCGCTCCAGAAGGTTGATCAGGATCAGCAAGAGAAACGACACCAGCAAGAGCACGACGGCGATCGCCGTCGCCTCGGCGTACTTGAACTCCTCCAAGCGTGCCACGATCAGCACCGGCGCGATTTCCGTCCGGAAGGGGATGTTGCCGCTGACAAATACCACCGATCCGTACTCCCCTAGGCCACGGGCCAATGCCAGGGCGAACCCCGTGATCAACGAAGGGACCAGCGACGGGAGCAAGACCCGGCGAAACGTCTGCCAACGGGTGGCCCCAAGGACGGCGGCGGCCTCCTCCAACTCCGCATCGATCGTTTCCAGGACCGGCTGCACCGCGCGGACCACGAACGGGAAGCCGATGAACACCATGACCAGAACCACCGCCCCGCGGGTGTAGGCCAACTCGATCCCCAGCGGATGCAACCAACGCCCCAGCCAGCCCGTTGGCACATAGAGATTGGAGAACACCAGACCCGCCACGGCCGTGGGGAGCGCGAACGGCAAGTCGATTAGGGAATCGAACAGCCGCTTCAGCGGGAAGTCGTAACGCACCAGGACCCAAGCGAGCAACAACCCCAAGAACAAGCTGATCGCTGCCGCCGTCAACGACGCGCCGAAGGTCAATTGGTATGCCGCCCGGGTCCGCTCCGTCCAAGCAGCTTGGACGAACTCCCCCCACGACAACGAGCCAGCGCGGATCAAGCACGCCGACAGCGGGATCAACACCAACACGCTGAGGTAGACCAAAGTGAACCCCAAGCTCAGGTGAAACCCGGGAAGAACTCGGCGGCTGGGGTTGGACATCGGCGAGCCTCACCTGCGGTTGTAGACTTGGTCGAAAACGCCGCCGTCGGCAAAGAAGCGGCGTTGGGCCTCGGCCCAATCCCGGGCGAGGTAGGTGATCTCGAACAGATTCACGTCGGGAAGCTGCTCCCGATCCCGAAAGCGGTCATCGATCGGGCGAAAGTAATGTCGGGCAATGATCTCCTGGCCGCGGTCGGTGAAAAGGAACTGCAAGTATCGCTCGGCCAAAGACCGTGTGCCCCGGCGGTCGACGACGGCATCAACGATCGAGACCGGCGGCTCCGCCCGGATGCTCCATTCCGGGTACACGATCTCAAGACGGCCCCCCGATTCGGCCACCTCAAGATGCGCCTCGTTTTCCCAAGTCAAGTGCACGTCGCCAATGTTCTTCTGGGCGAAGGTCATGGCCGAGGCACGGGAGCTCGTGTCCAGCACGGGAACACGCCGGAACAACTCACTCAGGAATCGCTCCGCATCCGCTTCGGTCCCGCCTTGTTTGAGGATGGCACCCCAGGCCGCCCACACGACCAACCGACCGTTACCGCTCGTCTTCGGATTCGGCACGATCACCGCCACCCCAGGAGCGACCAAATCGGGCCAATCGCGAATTCGCTTCGGATTCCCATGGCGGACGACGAACACGATGGTGGAGTAGTACGGCAGGATTCGCCGTGGCGGTCGATCCCAATCGGGTGGGAGCAGTCCGCTTCGGCGAAGCTGATCCACGTCCGACCACAAGGCCAGGCTGACGACATCCGCTTCCAACCCGTCCAATACGGCCCGGGCCTGACCGCCCGAAGATCCATGCGACTGCCGAATGGCTACCCGCTGCCCCGTCTCCGCCTCCCACTCCGCCCGGAAGGCCCGG
>JAOAAM010000057.1 GCA_026418875.1 Gemmataceae bacterium
AGATGTGTATAAGAGACAGGCCGGATTCAGATGCAAGACCGGTTCACCTTGCGTCCGCAACGGAACCCCTTGATGATTGGCAGGCAAAAATGCCGAACTCCAGTTGATGGCCCCTCCCGCTGGCAGGCCCCGCGGGTCGGGCAGCACCACAAAGGTCGGCAGTTCGTCCGTTTCGTTGCCCAACCCATAGCTGATCCATGCCCCGATGCTCGGGAACCCATTCATCGTGAAGCCGGTGAGCATTTGAAAACCGGCCGGTGTGTGATTAGAGCTTTT
The DNA here is from genome assembly GCA_026418875.1 of Gemmataceae bacterium. GTDB lineage: Bacteria > Planctomycetota > Planctomycetia > Gemmatales > Gemmataceae > CAKZUU01. Next base: position 277 of record JAOAAM010000057.1, read on the forward strand.
CGCTTGCAACGAGTGGATGAACGTCAGATCATCGACGCATCGAGATAGATGTGGGAACAATTCGCTGACCCACCGGCCGCTCTGACCATGCTGACGAAAGGCGAACGGACTTTTCATCAGATTGCCGGGCTGACCGAAAAACGTGTCGAGACTCTGCCCCAGCGACTGACCGTGTCTTTTCACGAGTTCCGGTTTGTAATCGAAAGTATCGACGTGGCTGACCCCACCAGGGCAGAAGATCATCACCACTCTTCTGGCCCGCGGAGCAAAATGCGGGACATTCGCGCGAGCCTCGCGGTGCATCAGCCAAGCCAAAGCAACACCACCCAGACCCAAGGCATCGCGGAGAAACTCTCGCCGACACGAAGCGGCCTTGGGTGTCGGAGTCTGGAGCGTCATGGATGGTCCCCGCGGTCATCTCACGTAAAGGAACTCGCTGGAGTTCAGCAAAACCCAACACAGGCTCGACAGGCCCCCCTCGCGCCGTAGTTCCTCACCCCGGTAGCGCTCACGCGCTGTTGGGTCTCGGCCGTACGCACGTCGATACGCGGCAGCCACCGGATCCCCCGATGACTCCAATTGTCGTGCCATCGCGTGGACTCGTCGCTGGACGAAATGACTGTTCATCAGGGCTAACGCTTGCAAAGGAGTCGTCGTGGAAGCTCGTTTCGGCGTGCGCACCGACGGTTCTGGACAATCGAAACACTCCAGAACCGGATCCTTTGCGGATTGAATTTGCATCCGGTAGATTGTTCGACGATTCCATTCCTCGCGGTCTTCGTCAATCAGATCATAAAAGGTCGAATTGAAAATGCGAATGTTGAAGGGCCTGAAACTTGGCCCGCCGAGGCGTCGATTCAATTCACCGCTAACCGCTAACATCGAATCGCGGATGGCCTCGGCCTCCAAGCGTCGAACCGGATACCGCCATAGTAGTCGGTTCTCTGGATCCAACTCAGCGGCCTGCCGATCCCACCGCCCGGATTGCCTATACGTCGTTGACGTCACGATCAATCGGACGAGACGCTTCACCGACCAACCGGACTCCACGAATTCGCAGGTCAACCAATCGAGAAGCTCCGGGTGCGATGGGCGCTCACCTAGCGAACCGAAGTCGCTGGGCGAATCAACCAACCCCGTGCCGAAGATGCGTTGCCAAATTCGATTGACCGCCACTCGGGCTGTGAGTGGATTCTGGGGGTGCACCAGCCAGCGTGCAAAAGCCAGGCGACGCTCAGCCTCCGGGGCGTCGGGTGGCAAACCGAAGTCGCTTGGGGGAGAGCGAATCGCCGATAATCCTCCCGGGGCGACCACATCCCCCTCCTTGTCGAAATCACCGCGGTGTAGGACTCGCGCCGGTTTCGCTGGTTGGATCTTCGCGGCGTAGGTTTGCGGATCATGCTGCAACGATTCGTATTCCCGTCGATGCTTGGCAAGGTCGGACTCGATCTCCCGCCGTTCGTGCTCTTCCTTTTCGGTCAACAGTCGGGGCCATTGGGCCTCGTCCACCCCCGCGGGGCCACCACGGTACGATTCCTCGATCTCCTGCGGGGTCAAGGCTCGGTCGTACAAGCGGGCTTCCTCGATTTCGCCTTTGAGGAAACCATTTTGAGCGCCTGGGTGACGCAAACCCAGAAAGATTCGCGAAACTCCCGCGGCAAACGTGGGCTTTCGATGGGCGGGATCGGGAGGAACGTAAGGCTCGAAATAGCGGCGGCCGTTTCGATACACAGTGATTCGGCCGTCCGGATCATACGTCACCGCCAAGTGAATCCGATCGTGCGGTGCGGCGTTCTCGATTGCTCCGTCATGCTCCCGCGACCGCCGGAGAAAATCGCTGCCCGCCAGCCATCGCCCCGGCTGCATCTCGCCAAACACGATGGCATCGAACACACGCCCTTCGTCCGTCACCAACGAGATGACGGCCCCCCCTCGCTGAGATCGATCCGGCAAGACCACCCAAGCCTCGAGCGTTTTCTCGCGCAAGTCACGGGGTAGCGAGTCGGTTTCGAGGAATGATCCTTGGCCATCGAGGATTAGGCGGCCGTTCGCGACCTGTGCGTTGCCATGCAGCTTCCCCAAGACAGAGCCGGCTTCATCCCGAGCACCGTTCTCGAAGGACCAACGAGCTATCGGACGTGGTGGTTGGAACTCCCCTGTGGTCCGACTCCAAGGCCCCTGCGCCGAAGCTACCTTCGACTCCAAGGACCTCATTCGATCCAATCGACGCTCGATCTCTCTGTCGATTTGGACCCGCCGGGCCTGCCGTTCCGAGCGTTCCGCCTCGGTTAGCAAGTGCCGATCGCCGGGACGCACTGCGTCAAAGACCGATCGAATTCGATAGTACTCTCTCTGCGGAATCGGATCGAATTTGTGGTCATGGCAACGAGCACAATGAACCGTCATGCCGAGAAATGCCTGTGCTACGGTGCTGACGATGTCTTCCAATTCGTCCTCCCGGGTTCGCGCCCGGACGGAGGGGCTGGCCGAATTGTGTCCGACTTCGTCATACGGACCCGCCACCAAGAATCCCGTGGCGACAATCCCGTCGGTGCCCGACTCGGGCAGCAGATCGCCCGCCACCTGCTCCATGATGAAGCGGTCGAACGGCAAATCGTTGTTGAAACTGCGGATCACATAATCTCGGTACTGCCAGGCATTTTCGCGAGGCTTATCCCTCTCGAATCCCTGACTCTCGGTGAAGCGCGCGACATCGAGCCAGGCACGAGCGAAGTGTTCGCCGAAGTGAGGACTGCCCAGCAACCGGTCGATCAATCGGTCGTAGGCATCGGGCCGTTGGTCCGAGAGAAAGTCGACAATCTGCTCCGGCGTAGGCGGAAGACCGCACAGGTCGAGGCTCGCCCGGCGAATCAAGGTGGGGCGGTCGGCTTCGGGTGCTAGAGACAGCCCCTTGGCCTGAAGACGAGCCGCGACGAAGGAGTCAATCGGATTTCGGATCGACAATCCCCTCGCGACGCTCGGCAAAGCGGGACGCTTCGGCGGTCGAAACGCCCAGTCCCCGGGGAGGGACTCTTCAGCCCGACCGCCAGTCACAAGAAGCAGGGTGGTGAGAACGAGGCACTGGCGGGACATGCCTCTGATTTTGAACGGTCGAAGCGGCTCCGTCAACGGTCCTCGTCCGATTCCGCGAGCTTCTGCAACCGCTTCCAGATCCTCTCAGGCACGGGCATCACCGACAGCCGCGACATGCGGACCAACTCCCACTCGGCGAAGGCCGGATCCGCCTTGATCTCGGCCAAGGTGACGGGCCTGGTCCATCGGCGAGCTGGAGCGACATGAACGACGCCGTCTTGCGCGGAGATCACCTTCATTTCGCCGACAATCGCCTTCTCTTTGCCGGTGTGGTACAGAAGGACGTCATCTCCCGCACGGACCTGCCGGAGGTGTTTTTGAGCCAAGGCATTGGATACGCCATCCCAGACCGTGCTCCCGTCACGCTCGAGGTCAGCGTAGGAGTAACAACTCGGTTCCTGCTTGAACAACCACCGAGCCATCGGCTTCTCCGTCTCGTGCCATCACCGAGTCGAAGCACCGGCGGGACTGGGTTGCGGCGGCATGTGCGGCGCGTTCGTCGGGAGAGTTTGTTGATTCGCCGTTGATGGACTGGTGAGGAAGGCGTGGACGAGCAGGACGGCCGCTCCGACCACAAGGCAACAGTCCGCGATGTTAAAGACTGGCCAATCGATCAACTTGTACCAGTACAAAAAGTCACGAACCCCGCCAAAGACCACTCGATCGTAAAAATTTCCCAGGGTTCCGCCAAGGATCAACCCCAAGGCCGTGGCCAACCACCGATCGGTGAGCGACGCCTGTCGCAAACTCCAGCCGACAATGGTCACCGCGGCCAACAAGCTGATGATGGCGAAAAGAACATTGGAAGTTTTTCGGTCGTTCCCCAAGCCGAACAAGGCCCCTTGGTTGACATGGGGCATCTCAGGGGAATTCCAAATCCGGAGCCAACCCTCGGCGGGTTCCGCCGTGTACTGGGTGTGCAGCCGAAACGCCCCCGGAATCAATTCAAAACCGCCTTGGCGTGTAACTGGATCGTAATGCACTGGGTGCGAGTGCAGCCAATGAAAGATGAGGTACTTGCTCGACAAATCCGCCGCGAGCGCCAGCGAAGCCAACAGAAACAGCCAACGGCGGCTTGAGAATGTCACGGTCATGAGACCCGGCATGGTGTTCGGATGAGGAAAGGAGTGCTGAATTTCCACGATAGCCCTCCGTGGAAGCCCTGTCAAGCACGGGCCTCTCTGCGGGGAATACCGAAGGAATGGGTTTTGGGCAAGACCGGAATCGAGCTCGGACGCACCGTATCGTAGCGGCAAGTTGACTTTGCGAAAGTTTCCCGATTGTGGCGACGGAGAAGATGCGGGGGATTTCGACAAACACTCGTTCGCGATCCGAGGAGAGGTCCGTGCCAAATTGGCTTGACGCGCCTGGCACTTGAGGGAAGAATCGCGCAGCCGGCGAAAAATCTCTCAAGTCCGCGAGAGGAGGCGTCGCGGCGAGCCGGCAGACTCGGGGGGCAAAGCTTCTTCACCAGCCGGAAGAACGCCTAGGCCCCAATGACGATGCCCGGGAGCAAAGCCCCGGAGCAACGGGAACGGTTGGGTGTAGAGCAGGGTTCGGTCCCTTGAGGGCCTGAAAGTGCGTTTCGTCCGAGCCATGCTAGTGCTGGC
>JAOAAM010000155.1 GCA_026418875.1 Gemmataceae bacterium
AGATGTGTATAAGAGACAGCTATAGTTGCTACGACCCTTCGAGACCATTGAACCGTCGCCGCCCACGCCGTCGGCAATTCTGGAGCCTGCACATGGACCAAAAGTCGTCCCGTTCGGAGACCGCTCGAGGCAGTACGCCGCAACCGACGCACGATAGCTTGGCTGAGTTTGAACAGCATTTTCAACCGAATCCGGCGGCGTCACCACCGCCCCTAAGTTACCCTTCGAGTTCGAGCGGCTCGACGGTGCCTTGGGCGGAACTGCTGAAACAACAGTCGCCCCCTAGCTCCGAAGACGAGTTAATGATCGGCTCGATGCCCGAAGTCAGGGTCGAGTCATTAGCCGACGACGACGTAATGCGGCAATTGCGTCACGACGCCGCCGCGTCGGGCATTCTCGAAAAATTATCCGGGGAATCGTCGAAGAAGATACGCGGAATCAAGGCGAGCCAACCGGAGCATCCGAGGTCAGCCACATCGCCTCGGGCCGAGGAATTGCCGTCGGCCACCAAAATCCTTCCATCGCACGGAGCTGATCCCCGGCCGGGAGCCGGTGCAACGCCATCGACGGCTTCCAGCGTCCCGCTGGGAGTTTTCCCGAGAACGAGCAGTGGGCACAGCAACGCCCATCCATTCGAATTATCCAAGACCGAGGCCACCGCTCCCTGCAGCAGCGCCTACACCACGTTCGGCACCAGCACTGTAAATCTTGGCAATATGCCCGGCATGCCGCTGACGGCGGTTGGATTGGGAGGCTCCACCCGCTCGTACCATGGAAGGTCAATAATGACGCAACGCTCACGCTCGATCCGACACAGCGCGTGGTTGGGAGGGGCAGCGTTGGGGGCCTCGGCCGTTGCGGTCCTGATGGGCATTTTGACGCTTTTCTTCCGACCAAAGAGTTCCCCGCCGCAAACGACTTCAATCACCATGAGCGAGGACTCGGCTCAACCGGAGGTGGGTCAACGTTACCTGGAGGGTGGGGAGCCTGAATTGGCCCTCCAGGTTTTCTCGCGCTGCCCCGACACTCCGCACGTCTTGGCGGGTCGCGGACAGGCTCGGTGGCTTTCCTACCTGCGAAAACAACGGCACAGCCGCATGCCACTCTCCGAGGACGACCAGGAGGGCACAGAAGCCCGGCGGGAGTTGATTGCCGCGAAAACCGCCGAGTCCGCATTATGGCTTGGTCTGATCAACGAGGTCTTCGGGCAGTGGCGTGCGGCACGCGAGGTTTACGAAACAGCCCTGGGGAGCTACCCCTCGCACACACGCCTCTTCAAAGCAGCTTGCGCCCGTCTCGATGCTCTGTTGGCCGCCAAAGACAGAGCAGCGGCGATTCCCGCCGACCCGCGGTTGGGCTTGGCGTTGATGATGACGTTCGTGGAGATGCCTGTAGAAAGCGGGGGAGCAGTCGAAGAGGCTGGCTTCGCCTTTTGGGAGGCCGTCGCGGCGGCGCAAAGAGGTGATTTCGAGGCGGGAAAGGCGGCGATGTTGCGAGCCAAGGCCGCTCACATTCAGCGCCGGGATCAAGTGCTTCGCGGCCAGAATCCGCTCAGCGATCCCCGCGAGGACATCTTCTTGCACAGCAGTGATCAACTGATCGCCTATTGGGAGGTTCGCTCGCAGTTGCGTGCCGCGGGATTCAACGAGCATTCGCCGCAGCAGGCTCTGCATGAGTTAATCGAGGTGCATCGCCGCTATGAGGAGGCCCGCCGCTCCGCCGCACAAGCCTTGGGCACACAACCCACGGAGGATCTTGCGGTGACCGTGAACCGGCTGGCACGTCAAAGGATGGAAGCCCAAGAAGAGTGGAAGCGAGCGGCAGCGGCGTTGCATAAAGCCCGAGAGGAGTGGAATCGTCAAGCCGAAGCATGGGAGGACCGAGAGCGTGTCGCTTTGAATCGACTGAAGGCGGCGACCGATCGCGAACACGCGGCCCGCAAGGCGTGGGAGGAGACCATGCAGGCAAAGAAGAACGCGGAGGCCGCTTTCCAAGGCATTCGGGAGCGGTTGGCTCGGGCCAACTTGATCGGTCCCGGGGATGAATTGGATGAGGTCCTCCGAGCGTTGGATCAACTCTTGCTCACCAGCGTGAGTGACAAGGATCGAGAAATCGCACGCTTGCGACGGTTGTTGCAACAAGCTCAGCAGCGTGCCCACCCTGTGCCGGCCGACCCGGTGCGACCGGATCCGGACCTGGCCGAGCGCTTTTTCGCCGAGGGAGTGCAATTGTACTTGAGGAACCGATTCATCGAGGCCGAGGAGTATTTCGTCGCGGCGATCCGCAACCACGAGCGCGATGCACGTTATCATTACCTTCTGGGTTTGGCCCGTTGGGCAAGCGGATATCACGAGGTGGCCGAGGCCGATTTTCGACGCGGGGCGGAGTTGGAGAAGCGCGGCATGATCGACCGTGCGGGCTTTACGGCCTTGCTGGAGCGGTTGCAAGGCCCGGCGCGGCGAGCCTTGAGCCGCTACCGCCCGTGAAGGATGCGGCCGTCCGCCGTACAATCCCCGCATGAAAATTGTCGAGTTGACGGCATTCCACATCCGGGTGCCGCTCCGGCGCGTGATCCGGCATGCGTCCTTCGAACGCCGCGAAAGTGACAACCTCGTCGTCCGATGTGTCCTGTCGGATCGGACCGTCGGCTACGGCGAGGGACTGCCCCGCGAATACGTCACCGGCGAAACGATCGATGAATCGTTGAAGTTACTCCGCCGTAGCGATCTCGCGGCACAGTTTGCGCCATGCCGTGACTTCCCGTCGGCCGTGGCGATGGCGGAACGTCTGACCCTGGCCCCCATCCCGGGAGACGACCGCGCTTGCCAAGGTAACGCTGCCCGCTGTGCCGTCGAACTCGCTATTCTCGACGCTTTTGGCCGAGCTTGGGGCGAACCCCTCTCCCACGTCACGAAACAACTCGCTCCCGAACTTTATTCCCCTCGCCAGCGGGTGCAGTACAGCGGGATCATCGCCACATCGCGGGGAGTGAAGGTCCGACTGGTAGCCTTGTTGATGCGGCTGTACGGCTTTCGCGACATCAAAGTGAAAGTCGGAATTCCGGGTTACAACGACCGGTCCCGACTGCGGGCCATCCGCCGCATCGTCGGCCGACGGGTCGATTTGCGGATCGATGCCAACGAGGCTTGGACAGCGGCCGAGGCCATCAGCCACATCAGGGAATTCGAACGATTCGGCATCAGCAGCGTCGAACAGCCCCTGCCGCACGAATGTTTACAGGATCTTTCCGAGGTCCGCCGCCAAGTTCGCACGCCCATCATGCTGGACGAATCGTTATGCAGTTCGATCGACGCCCATCTGGCCGTGGAACTACAGGCCGCCGACTTGTTCAATCTCCGGTTGTCCAAATGCGGTGGCTTTATTCCAACGCTCCGACTGGCCCAGTTTGCGCGAAAGCATGGGATCGGTTACCAACTCGGTTGCCAAGTGGGGGAGACGGCGATCCTGAGCGCTGCTGGTCGGCATTTTGCCGGGAGCGTTGCGGACCTACGGCACGCCGAAGGCTCCTATGACCGTCACTTGGTGCTCGAGCCGCTCAGCGACGAAGATTTGACATTCGGCCGGGGAGGGTGGGCGCCATTGCTCGTCGGGTCGGGCTTGGGGGTGTCCATCAACGCGACGGCTTTGGAGAGGCAGGTTGTGCGGAAGGAGCCGTTGATTGGGTAACGTCTTCCTCTGGACATGGCAGGCCAGCGATGGCTACCGCTGGCATTTCCGCCATTTCCCTCCGGCGGGCCGGCCTTGGGCGACGGTGGTCGGCGTCCACGGGATCCAAAGTCACGGCGGATGGTACGAGGCCAGCTGCCGCTGGCTGAGCGATGCGGGATGCGACGTCTATTTCCTCGATCGTCGTGGCAGCGGACTGAACCAGGAACAGCGGGGCGACACCCCGAGCTTCCGCCGCTTGCTCGACGATGTCCGCGAGTTTGTCGCCTCTCGTCGCGGTCCCGGCCGTCCCCCGGTTTACCTCGTCGCCATCTCTTGGGGCGGTAAAATCGGCGCGGGGCTTTGCTATCGTCAACCTGGAATCATCGACGGACTGGCATTGTTGGCACCAGGATTCCGACCGCGAGTCCGAACCTCCATCCGCGAACGATGGCAGATCGCGTCGGCCAGCGTCGTCCAACCCACCAAGCTCTTTCCGATCCCTCTGAACGATCCCGCGCTGTTCACCTCCCAACCAGAGCGACAGGCGTTTATCGCCCAGGATCCACTGGCCTTGCGCGAGGCAACGGCCCGGTTCCTCGTCGAAAGCTTGAAGTTCGACATCTACCTGCGGCGTGCGACTCGACACGTCGTGGTTCCAGTGTTGCTAATGCTCGCCGGGGAGGATCGCATCATTGACAACGCCCGGACACGTCGTTTCGTCGATCGTTTCGCGACGCCGAATCGCACGATTCTGGAGTATCCGGGCGCCCACCACACGTTGGAGTTTGAGCCACGCCCCGAGCCAATCTTTCGCGATCTGACCGAGTGGCTCGCTGAACAAGCCAGGAGGAGAACATGAATCGGTGGCGTGCCTTCGGCTTATTGGTGTTAGCTCGCTTGCGGATTTTTTACCGCGAGCCGGAGGCCCTGTTCTGGGTCTATTTCTTTCCCCTGGTGATGGCGGTGGGCTTGGCCGTGGCCTTCTGGAATCGGCCGCCAGATCCCCCTGCCGTGGACGTCGTCCTGACCGACCCGGGGACGAGCACGCAACAGTGGCTCGACGACCTCCGTTCCGGGGGTATCCGAGCCGAGCCGGCCACGGCGGAGGAGGCTCGGCGACGCTATCTGACGGGCAAAACCGTCCTCTACCTCATCCCCAATGGGGATGGACTGACTTTCGGCTACGACCCGACACGATCCGAAAGTGTATCGGCGAGGTATCATGTCGAGGCGGTTCTGCGTCGTCGCCAGGCGGAACCATCGCTCCGTATCACCGAGCAACTCGAGACGGAGCCGGGGAATCGGTACATCGACTTCCTGATTCCCGGGCTGATGGGGATGAACATCCTGGGCGGCGGCATGTGGGGGATCGGCTTCGTTCTCGTTGATCTCCGGGTCCGCAAAGTGTTGAAACGACTCGTCGCCACGCCGATGCATCGGGGCGACTTTCTGGCATCGTTTCTGGCAGCTCGACTGCTGATGTTGCTGCCCGAGATGCTCTCCCTGTACGTGGTCGGCCGATGGGGCTTCGGCATGCCGATGCGCGGATCGGTCATCGCCATGGCAATCGTGATGCTTTTCGGTGCGGCTGCCAGCAGTGGGATGGGGCTGTTGGTCGCCAGCCGCACGGAAAAGTCGGAGACTGTGGTCGGGTTGATCAATCTTCTCGTGTTGCCGATGTGGCTGCTCTCGGGTGTCTTCTTCTCCTCGAAACGATTTCCGGACGCGGCTCAACCATTCATCCAAGCGTTGCCGCTCACACAAATCATCGACGGATTGCGCGACGTGATTCTCGAAGGAAAATCACTGCCGGAGATCGCGTGGCGGCTGGGAATTTTGGGACTTTACGCGGTGGTCTGTTTTACCTTAGCTTTGCGTTGGTTCCGTTGGAATTGAGGCATGGAGGCCGACGGCTGCTTCGGGTTGGAGGCGTAGTTCCGCGACGCATGCCGACCGCACTTCCTCGGGTGTCCATGCCATAGGAACGCCTTCGCCGCGCCGCCAATACTCAAACAGATCGCCGTAGTGTGGCGAGCAGGGATTGCCTGATTGCCCGCCACAGAGGGCGAAGCGAGAGTCGGACCAGTTGCCCACATCCACGACCATGCGCAATCCGGCGACGTTGTCGGTTTCGCCGATCGGTTGCTCGGGGCGGACCGAGGCTTGGTGAATGGTGTCGGTGTCTCCGCCGATCGGCACCGGCCCGAGGCTGAAAGCGCGGCGGAAGAACGGTCGGTCCCCCAACACCATTGACTTCGGCCGAAGGCGGTGCAGTTGCCCCCACGATCGGCCGTGGCAGCTTCGCACCGCTTGTCGAAGTTCCTGCGCGATCACCTCAGACCAAGGCGTCGGGAACCATCCGGGAGGCTGCGTCCGCAGCAACTCGATCAGCGGTTGCATGCGTTTGAGGTAAAACACGTTGATCCCGAGGTTCCACGCCGTGCGCCCGAGGAACCACGGGTGACTGCGGGGGGCCTTCACCCGAGCAACACGAACCATCATCCGAGCGGCGAAGACGGCAAAAAGGGCGGCGGCCCGCGACTCCGAGGTCATTCGGCCATCCCAAGTGCGCAACGTGTTCACCCACGGTTGCAGGTCGGGGCAAGACTCGACCGCCGACAGTACGACTTCGCGTACCTCGAACCAGGGAAGCGATCGCACATCCATCTGCAATTCCTGGCACGATGCCACGGTCCAATCTTCGCGTTCGGCCAGTCGTTCGTGGATCGCACACCAACGAAATGGATCCATCCAGTCGTGTCCCAAAGGCGAGTTGGTTTCGTGACCGGGAGGGGCGTTGTTGGCTGTGACGAAATAGCCGCTCTCGGGACGTTGTTCGGAGGGCATCTGCTCGAATGGAATCAGACCGTCCCACTCGAACGCCGCGTCGGCCCCCAGCTTCGGCAGCATCCCGTGCCCAGAGCGGCGTCGCGGAGCGTTTCCCACCATTTGAAATCCGATGGCGCCGTGGACGTCGGCGAAGACAAGGTTCAGCGGCAAGCACGGCCAGGCAGCGAAACAGCGGCGGAACTCCTCAATGTTTCGAGCATGCACCGCGGTGAGGAAGCCCTCGGTGGGCAAGGGATCCAGCCAGACGGCGCGAAGCGACAAAGCCGGCCAACGGCCCGTCAACGCCGGCGAGACGATCGGGCCGCGTCGGGTCGTCCGAACTTCCTCGATCACGTCCGGCAATCCACGGACCCGGATGATCTCCCGCCGCGACTCGCAGGGAGTCCAACCCGAGGCATCCAGCACCTTTTCGCCGGTTGGATCGAGTTGTTCCACATACCAGTCCGCGTTGTCGATCAAGGCTGCGGTGCATCCCCAGGCAACATGTCCGTTGAAGCCCGCGGCGAAACCTGGACTTCCGGCAAAGACAGCCCCTGCCACTGACCACGACGGCGTGGATAGGTGAGCCAAATACCACTGCGAGGGTAAGGTGGGGGCCAAGTGCGGATCATTCGCCAAAATCGGCCGACCGGTCGCTGTTCGACGGGCGTCGAGGACCCAACTATTCGATGCCGTCCACAACGGCGAAACCGCCCGCCAGGCCTCGAATTCGCTTTCCAGGCCGCGCATCACGGGGTCCAAGTCTCGCAAAGCCGACTCGCCGTCCTCTGCCAGGACTTGCGCTCGAGCCAACTCCAAGTCCCAGTTGGACGGCAGGACGAACGACTGGAGTTTGACAAAGGCCAGAACGTCCTCGGGCGTCCACGGGGTCATCCGACCACGGAGGAGAGCCAACTCGTGGGGGACCTGGGGCAATCCCGCCGCTCGGCCTTGGTTCAAGCCTGCGACGAAAGCCGAGAGGACTGCCTGAACTTTCTCCGACAAGACAGGCCATTGACGCTCCGCGGAATCGCGGAACCCGACCCGCCGAGACAGACGATCGACGCTAAGGCCTCGCGGACCGACTAGTTCCGCGATGGTGCCGCGAGCCACACGCAGGATCAATTCGAGTTGAAAGGCTCGGTCTTGACCTTGACAGAACCCCAGGCCAAACCACGCATCATGTTCGTTCTGCGCCTCGATGTGTGGGATGCCCCAACGATCACGCCGGATCACGATGGGGCGATGCGGCCCATCGATGTTCAAGACTCCGTGGTGGCGTGGCAACCGTCGGCCCAGGGCGATGGCGAGCAATCGGCGGGCCGAGGCCGCAGGCCCCATGGCGTGAAGGAGTCGGCGCAGCCAGACACGCGGCATTGAGGCGAGGCCCCCAAGGATGATTCAGGGACCATTCACAATCTCGAAGCGACCCACGGCACCGACGGGCTGGCTCAGTTCGACCCGAATCTTGGCCTGTGGATCGTCGGCGGTCCGCACACGCAAGATCACGCTATGCCGACCGCCCTCCACGCGGACCAAACCGTCCCATTGGTCGGGCATCTTTTGCCCGTCAACCCAAATTGCCTGCCGCGGTCCGCTGATATTGATGCGGACCGAACCCGGTACATCCATCTCGAACTCGCCACGGAGGTACACCACATTCCCCTTGTCCGGCTGGTGCAACTCCGACAACGGCAGGTGACCACTGACCATGCCATAGGTCGTTTCCCACGAAGAAACGGGCAGCGACTGGATCTTCCGGATTTCCGCATTGTCTGACAGGCCCACGCTCTCCAGGTCGGAAGCGGTCGGCCGCCATACTTGCCAGCGTTGGATCGTGGCCGCGGTGGGGACAGCGTATGGCCCGGGTCGGCCCAATTCGCTCAGGAAACGACACAGATCGAGGAGTTCTTGCCGGGTGAGGAACTTGGTCAACCCCTCGGGCATCAGCGACTTACCCTCCCGCTCTTCGTCGATATCCGCCACCGGAATGTCGATCCGCTTGCCCGTGGCATCCCGCAAGACTACTCGCTGCTGATCACGAGATACGAGGATGCCGGTGAAGACCTGTCCCTCGGCGGTAGTGATGGTTCGGGTGGCGTATTGCTCTTTCACCGCGGCGTTGGGATCCAGGACCGATGTGACGACGTAATCGACGGGCGATGATCCGCCCAAGGCCGTCAACTCGGGGCCGACATTGCCTCCCGCCTTGTTCACGGCATGGCACTTGAAGCAGCCCAAGTCCGCGCGTCGGAAGATGGCCTCGCCCCGGGCTGGGTCCCCCTTACTCATGACTTCGTTCACCAGTTCCCTGACTTCGTCGGAGGTCGGCGGCTTCGACTCAATCGACAATCCGGCTGCCTTGGTCAGCACGTCGATCAACGGAGCGTCCGACCGTCCCGCCGCGTAGAGCGAACGCAATGCCAATTTCGCCTGGTCCTGAGGCGGCGGACTCTTTTCGATGGCACCCGCCAATTGGTCCAGGCCGCCTTTGCGAGTGAGGAAGGGATCGAACAGCAGAGTCAGGTCATCGGTCGGTCTTGCCTGAGCCAGGGCCTTGGCGGCCAACCCTGCCGCAGTGGCCGGCTGGCTTCGGGCCAACGAGGCAATCGCCTGGAACCGGACGTTCGACGGCCGCGCCGTCTGACCTAGTGATTCCAGCAGAGTGCGTGTCTCGGCATCACCGAAATAACCCAACGCTTGGGCACTTGCCCGTCGCACGAGGTCCGGCTCGGATTCATCGGCGGCCAGACGGCGAATTTCGGCGACCACCTGCGTCATCTCCCACAGTCCAGCCAAGCGTGCAGCCGTTGCCCGGATCCATGTGTCGCGGTGCGCCAACAGCGAGGTTAGATCGACCGTTCCGGCTGGACGGACCTTTCGAGTCTGGGCAGCATCGGCCAACTGCTCTAACGTCCGGCGGCGAAGCTCGACAGGAGCATCTTCGCGGATGGCGACAGCATCCCAAACCGCGCGAAGATCCTCGGCGTCGCCCTGACGGCAGATGGCCTCGACGTAGGCGGCGCGACGCTCGACCGGCACGTTGCCACTCGTTAACAGTTTGACCATCGCGCGGGCGATACTGCCCTGGGTTCGGACCTTGGTCTGCAATTCGATGGCCCGTAAGGTCTCACGGAAGACGTGGCTGACGAACGGGTCGTCGGGGTGCGTGAGTACCTCGATCAAGACAGGCAACACATCGGCCGCCGGGAAGTAGCTTGCAGCCCGCACCGCCTCAAGTCGAACCCGGGGGTGTTGGTCGTTCACAGCCGATCGCAGCAGCCCGAGCGCCTGGGGAACCCGATCACGCCACTCGCAAAGCACCCGAACCGCAGCCGAACGAGCACGAAAGTCGGGCGAGTTCAGGACTTCCCTCAGCAACTCGACGTTGACCACATTGTGCGACTGATGCAGCCAAAGCACCTCCAACCGGAAATGTTCAAATTCCTCGTTCCCACCGTCCTTGGACGGCGACGCCTGCTCCAGTTTTTTCCGAGCCGCTGAGAGCGTCGGCTCCGTGGGTCGGCTGGCCAACTCGATCCGAGTGCGGTAACGAACACGGTCTTCCGGATGCTTAAGCAACTCGATCAGGCGGTCGATCGGCTCGCCAGCAATCCGTGGCGATTCGGAAAGCGGGCGGTTATCGTACGTCACCCGGTAAATTCGACCGTGCTCCCGATCGCGGCTTGGGTCACGAAGGTTGTGTTGCATGTGGCCGATGATCGGATTGTGCCAATCGAGAAAGTACAGCGCTCCGTCCGGGCCTGTCTTGCAGTCGACCGGGCGGAAGTTCGGATCGCTGCTGTACAGTATCGGCTCCAATTCCTGCCCGGCGAAGCTTGCTCCCTGATCGGTGATCTTGTAACGGAGCAGTCCTTGGAAACCAATGCAATTCGTGACGATCAGATTTCCCTCGAATTCCGGCGGAAAGTGTCGGCTGGAGAGGATCTCCATGCCGCCCGAAGGTCGTGTCCGCTGTTGGTAGACCTGCGGCGGACGAGCGTGTTTTTCGGGGAATGGCAAGTAACCGCTGAACAACGGGGCGTGGTACGGTTGTGCCCCGGTGCCGTCGATCACGATATCTTGGCCCCACCGGTCGAAGACGTGACCGTGTGGGTTGGCGAACCCGAACGTCACATAGACGTCGAACTTGTGCGTCCTCGGCTCGTAGCGAAACACGGCCCCGTTGGCGACACGAACCGGTGGTCCGTAGGGCGTCTCGACCTGAGTGTGGTGGAATGTGCCCTCTTGGAAATACAAGGCTCCGCCTGGATCGAACACAAAACTGTTCGCGGTGTGGTGAGTGTCGGCTGAGTCCAAACAATGGAGGACCCGCTCTCGAAGGTCCGCCTTGTCATCGCCGTTGGTGTCCTTCAGGAAAAGCAGATCCGGTGCTTGAGCGACCAACACTCCACCGTTGTAAAACTCGAAACCCGTGGGGCAGTGCAAGTTGTCGGCAAACACCGTCATCTTGTCCGCTTTCCCATCGCCGTTGGTATCCTCGAGGATGAGGAGTTTGTCGTTCATCGGCTCCTTCGGCTTCCAATGGGGGTAGGTTGGCCAAACCGCCACCCACAGCCGACCCCGGGTATCGAATGCCATCTGCACGGGGTTGACCAACTCAGGCCACTGCTCTTCGGATGCGAAGAGATTCACCTTGAGCCCCGAACCAACGGTCATCCGCGAGATCGCCTCCTCGCCGGAGAGGAACGCATGCTTACCATCCGGCAGGGAGCCGGGCTTGTTCGTGATCACAGGGATGAAGGGCGGAGTGTTGGAATCGTCCGGCTCAACCCGGCGGCCTTGGGCCGCGGCCCACACCACCACGTCCCTGTTGGCCGTCATCACGTCCAACACCTCCAGCTCGCGCTGCATCACCTCGCGGTTGGTTTGCCCATTGACGAATTGCAGGTCCGCACGCCCCCCATAGATCGAGTAGCGATCCACCGTCCGGTAACGGTTGAACCAGTAGAAGTTTTTCTCGTTGACGGCTTGCCGCAAGTTATCGAGCTGGTTCGCCGGAAAATTCGGCCCCTCGGCGAAGAGATCGCGATAGATGATCTCCGCCACGGCCCGGTCACCCCGCTCGTTCAGGTGGATGCCGTTGATGGTCAGACGCTCCCCCGAGCGTTCAAACAATTCTCGGGTCGGCCGAAACAAGTCGACGAAACGGACCCCGCGATCGGACGCCACTTCCCGCATCGCCTGGGTGTACATCTCTAATCGCCGGTTCGCCTCGACGCCGTCCGGCAGGTGGGGCGAGCGGTGGTTCTCGAAGGCGATCGGCGAAAAAAGAATCAACTTCGGAGGCTTTTGACCGTTGTACTTTTGGGAGAGCGTATGCCGAATCCAATCGTCCAAGCGTTGGCGAAAAGTGGGCAACCCTTGCTCGCCAGCCCAAGACTCGTTGTAACCGAAGAACGCGAAGATCACGTCGGCCCGACAACGAGTCAGCCACTGGTCGGGAGTGCCGAAGTCGGCCGACCGGAGCCGAAGGTGCAATTCATCGCCCGAGTAGCCCAAATTACGAAAGACTAATTCCCGGTCGGCAAAACGGGCGTGGATCAGGGGTTCCAACCAGCCGCTGTGCTGCATTCGATCGGCCAAGGTGTTGCCAATCAGGCAGATATGCTCACCGCGATCGAAAGTGAGCGGCCCAGCGAATGCGTTAGCGATGGACAGCCACAATAAACAGGGCAGGGAAAAACGAATCATGGCTCGACTCGAGATGCCCAAGTGGCGGTTCGGTGGGTCTCAGGGGCCTTAGTTTATATTGCCGCCGCTAACGTGTACAGTCCGGGGAACCAGCCAAGTCCCCCGTCGATTGGCGGGAACTTGAATAATTTTCTCTCCGTCCAATCGTTCGTCGGCAGTTCAAGGGGTATAATTTGAACGACGATTCGATCTTGTCGAGGTCCGATGCCGACGCGGATCCACCCGCTAAGTCGAGAACAAACCTTGGCGACGCCCAGAACAGCGCCGGCCTCGCTCCTCCAACCGCAGCCACTGACGGGCACCTTCTTCAGGCTTTGAAACGGTCGATATGAAACGAAACCCAAAGAATCATAGCCGCTCTCGACCTTCCGGGCCTTCAAAGAAGCCAGCGGTGAAGCCTCTCAACGATGACGTTTTTGAACAGGACGACACGACGGACAGTCAACCGCTCAGCGACGAACTCGAACTGGAGCTCGAGGACGAGAAAGACACCGAAGCCGAGGATAGCCTCGGTGCCGACGATGCCTTGGGGACCTATTTGCGGGAGATGGGAGCAATTCCCCTGCTCAGCCGTGATGAGGAACTTCGTCTTGCTCAGCGACTGGAATGGACCCGGGACCGCTACCGCCATGCCGCCTTGCTCTGCCCCGGCATCTTGCAGCGATTGCTGAATACTTTCGCCGAGATCCAACGCGGGCAGTTTCACCTCGACCCTACGATCGAAGTCGTCGGCAGTCTGGGGCTGACGCGCGAGAGCATCCTGAAGCGGATGCCAACCCACGTTCGGACCCTTTCTTCGCTGTTGCGGCAGCATGAAGCCGCCTTCCGAGATTACCTCACTGCCAAGTCCGCGCGAGCTCGGCGGGAATTACGGCACCGACGCTATCGACTGTTGCTGAAAGCGTCGCGATTGGCCCTCGAATTGTCGCCGCGAACCGAACTGATCGAGCGCTGGCATGCCGAGTTGACCACTGCTGCTGAACAAATGAACACGCTGGCCCGGCACTTGGAGGCTTCCGGCCTGAAAGGCGTACGCGGTCGGCTGAGTCGGCCTCTGCGCGACACCATGATCAAAATGCAGGCGACTCCAGCGGAGGTCAAACTGCTGCTCACCGTCCTCCAGGCACGCCGACGTCCCTATCAGAAGGCGCGACGCGAACTCGCCGAGGCCAACCTGCGGCTGGTCGTCTCGATCGCGAAGCGTTACCGGGGACGTGGTCTGCCCTTCGCCGACCTTATCC
>JAOAAM010000166.1 GCA_026418875.1 Gemmataceae bacterium
GGAGTTCGATCGTCTGCCCCACGGTACGATGCGCGACGATTTGCGCGGTCGACAACTCGCGAACATTTTCTTCGAGCCGTCGACTCGGACTCGGAACAGTTTCAGCCTGGCGGCCCGGCGACTCGGGGCCGCGACCTTGGATTTCGCCCCCGCCGGGTCGAGTGTCGCCAAGGGGGAGGCATTCATCGACACGGCCAAGAACATCGAAGCGATGGGCGTGGACGTGGTGACGATTCGGCACACGTCGGCAGGGGCACCGCACTTACTCGCCCAACACCTGAAAGCCCGGGTCATCAACGCCGGCGACGGGGCACATGAACATCCAACCCAAGGTCTGCTGGACATCTTCACGATTCGCAAGCGGAAAGGCCGTGTCGCGGGACTGACCGTGGGACTCATCGGCGACATCCTCCACAGCCGGGTGGCCCGGAGCAACATCCACGGTTTGACGAAGCTTGGGGCCAGGGTGATTGTTTGCGGGCCGGCGACGTTGGTCCCGCCGCAATGGACCGAGTTCGGTGTGGAGGTGGCTCACAACTTCGACGAAATCCTGCCCCGCTGCGACGTCGTCAATCTGCTTCGCATCCAATTTGAACGCCAGCGCAGTGGGATGTTCCCCTCGATTCGCGAATATGCCCGCTTGTTCGGGATGAATGGCGACCGGTTGCGGCGGGCGAAGCCGGACTTGCTCATCCTCGCACCGGGTCCGATCAACCGCGGCGTGGAGGTGACGCCGGACGTGGCGGACGGCCCACACTCCGCCATCCTCGAGCAAGTCGCGCATGGCTTAGCGGTCCGCATGGCCGTCTTGAAATTGCTGTGCGGCGTCGCCATGGGGCGAGGTGAGTGAGATGAAAACGCTGCGAATCGCGAATGGCCGGATCATCGACCCGTCCCAAGGGATCGACCGTGTCGATGACCTTTGGATCGTGGACGACTGCCTCGCTGGGATCGGTGGCAGTCTCTACCCGCATGCGGATCAGGTGATCGACGCCTCGGGGATGATCGTGTGCCCCGGGTTGATCGACATGCACGTTCACTTGCGAGAGCCGGGCCGGGAAGAGGACGAGACTATCGCCAGTGGGACCGCGGCGGCGGTGGCCGGGGGAGTCACCTCGGTTGCCTGCATGCCCAATACCGAACCGCCGATCGACTCGCAAGCGGCAGCGGAATTTGTGCGTATGCAGGCCCATCGCGCCGGCCATGCCAACGTCTTCCCCGTGGGCACCATCAGCAAGAACCGCGAAGGTAAGGAACTCGCCGAACTGGCCGGTCTGGTCGAAGGGGGGGCTGTCGCTTTCACCGACGACGGCTCGCCCGTCATGAATTCCGAATTGATGCGGCGAGCGCTAGAATACGCTCGCATGCTGGGGAAAACGATTCTCTCCCACGCGGAAGACCTCGAACTGACACGTGGCGGTCATATGAACGAGGGGTTGGTGTCGCTCAGCTTGGGGCTGCGCGGCATGCCGGCTGCCGCCGAAGAGATCATGGTCTTCCGCGAAATCGCCTTGGCCGCCATGACCGGCGGGCGGATGCACATCCTCCACGTCTCCACTGCCGGGAGCGTCGACCTGATCCGACAAGCCAAGCGACGCGGCATCCAAGTTACGGGAGAAGCTTGCCCGCACCACTTCCTCCTCACCGACGAATCGCTTCGTTCATTCGACAGCAACTTCAAAATGTCGCCGCCCCTGCGCACCCAAGCTGACGTGGAGGCCATCCTCGATGGCCTCGCCGACGGCACGCTCGACGTCCTCGCCACGGATCATGCTCCCCATGCCCCCGAAAAGAAGATGCGCGAACTCGACCAGACGCCCAATGGCATCATCGGCTTGGAGACATTTTTGCCCACCTGCATCCGCGGATTGATCGAAACCGGTCGACTCACCTGGCCGCAAATGATTGCCAAGATGACGATCAACCCGGCACGCATTCTGGGCATCGATCGCGGCACACTTCAGCCGGGCCGACCGGCCGACGTCACCATCATCGACCCGAGCGCGTCGTGGATCATCGATCCGGCACGGTTCTATTCGAAAAGCCGGAACTGCCCGTTCGCTGGCTGGAAGGTGCGTGGCCGTGCCCACCTCGTCATCGTCGGTGGTCGGATCAAGTACGAGGACGGCCGGTTGGCCTGAAACGCGGGCTTCGGGTCATTTCAACTTCTTCAGGAAGATATTGCGGAACTCCACGCGGTAATTGTAGCTTTGCAGACCGACGTGCCCCTGCTGCCGCGTCAGGCCGGGGTGCTTCTGGAAATGATCCTTATAGTCGTCCAGGTTGGCGTGCACGAGTTCGTGATCGTTGACATGGATGACCACACTTCGGCCATTGCATACCACGCGCAGTGAGTTCCACTCACCGGCGGGACGAGTCACGACCTTGGCGGCCGGCACCACGTCGTAAATCGAGCCGGTGTGCTGTGTCGGCCGCAATCCGCGCCAGTTCGCATCATCCAGCAGTTGCACTTCCATGCCCACGTAAGCGGGGTCGCCTTGAAGGGGGGAGCGCAGGGCGACACCACTGTTCCCCATCCGTGGCATTTTGAACTCGAGGTGAAGTTCGAAGTTGTCGAATTCATCCTCGGTCATCAGCCAGCCGCCACCGCCGCCGGAAGCAAATAGCACGCCGCCCTCGACTCCCCAAACGTCCTCCTTGCCGCCTTGGGTGACTTTCCAGCCTTTCAGATCCTTGCCATTGAACAAGGCGAGAAACCCTTCGGGCGGCTTCACGTCCTGAGCCACGACACCCGAGGACAAGCTGGCGATCATCAACGTGGTGAGGGAGACGAGGCGCACCAAGCGGAACATGGCGTGATCAACCTGCGGCGGGGTCTCAAATCGAATTTCCAGTTCTCTTATCTTATACCCTCGGGGCCAACTTGGCGCGGACGAATCCAACACAGCCTGTAAAATGGGCACGGTCCTAGTGAGATCGGTTACCATGCGCGTCACCCTGCTCAAAGGCAAAATCCACCGTGCCACCGTGACCGATGCCAACATCGACTACGAGGGCAGTCTTACCGTCGATGCCACCCTACTGGAAGCGGCGGGCATCTTGCCCTGGGAACTGATTCACGTTTGGGACATTACACGGGGCACTCGCCTGGTGACTTACGCGATGGTCGGCGAGCCAAACTCGGGCGTGGTCTGCGTCAATGGAGCCGGTGCCCACCTCGTCAAGCCGGGCGATCTGGTTATCGTCGCGGCTTTCTGCGAACTCGAAGTCGAGGAAGCCCGGCGGCACTCCCCGAGGATCGTGCGGGTCGATTCAAGGAATCAGATCATCCGTTGAAGTGCCCTGGCAGCCTCGGCGGATCGATCCGATGGAATTCAGGTCGAGCCGATCACGGCCGTCATTCAGCTAAAATTCGGTCCAAAGATCAGTGCCGCGGGCTGCTTCAAGTGGCGAACAAGAGCATTCCCGAACGTGGCCCCGACGGCCCCATCCACCACTCGATGATCGAAGGAGAGCGAGAGGTAAATGACATCGGCCGGCCGAATCTGGCCGTGCTCATCGTAGACCGGCCGCTTCACCACTTTCCCCAAGCCCAGGATGCCGACCTCGGGCAAGTTGATGATGGGCGTCGAGATAATCCCGCCGATTCCCCCGATCGAGGTGATGGTGAACGTGCTGCCGGTTAACTCCTCGCGGGTCGCTTTGCCGGAACGTGCCGCCGTGCTGAGCCGCTCGATCTCCCGGGCGATGGCGAACAAATCCAGCCGATCGGCGTCGCGAATCACAGGGACGAGCAGCCCGCCGGGGGCCGCCACTGCAATCCCAATGTGGTAGCGATCGTGCAGCGTGATTTCCTGTCGTTCCTCGTCGAACGTCGAATTGACGATGGGCACCTCCTTCAAGGCTAAAGCCGCGGCCTTGACGAAGAAGGCCAGATAGGTCAACTTGATTCCCCGTTCAGCGAAAAACTCGACGGAGCGGTCACGCCAACGAACCAGGTCAGTGATCTCAACCTCGTCGACGTAGGTGTAGTGCGGGATGGTCCGCTTGCTTTGCACCATGCGTTCGGCGATGCGACGGCGCAGCCCGGCAAGCTTCACGCGCGTTCCCGGGGTGCCCAAGTCGAGGCTCATCGTCGTTTGTGGTTTCGCCGTCGGAGCAGGCGGGGTGTCGGGGGCCTTCCCCTGCGTGGCTCGAATCGCTTCGGTGAGATCATCGAGGAGGATCCGACCGCCAGGGCCGCTGCCTCGCACTCGGGCGAGGTCGATGCCGAGTTTCCGAGCCATGTATCGGACGGCTGGGGACGCTTTGACCGCAGCGACGACGGCGAGTGTCGGCGTGCTGCCGTTTTTCACTGCGGTGCGATCTCGGGAAACGTCGGTCACGGGCCGAGCCGTGTGATCGGTTGATGCGGCTGGAACCGCGGCTGCGGGTGATGCGGCGCTGGGTGGGACGGCGGCTAGGGGGGAAGCAGCACCGGGTGGGATGGCGGCTGCGGGCGGTGCGGCGCTGGGTGGGACGGCGGCTGCGGGCGGTGCAGCGTCGGCCGTGATCGCCGTTGTGCTCTCCCCGACTTCGTACCCGAGGATCCGCGTGCCGACCTTGATCGTCTGCCCCGGTTCGAATTGGATGTCCGTAATCCTGCCCGCGAACGGAGCCGGCACTTCCATCAATGCCTTGTCGGTCATGATTTCCAGCAAGGCTTGACCACGCTTGACCCGGTCGCCCGGCTTCACCAGCCAACGAACCAATTCTCCCTCGTAGACGCCCTCGCCCAGTTCCGGCAACGCGAAGTCCATGATCGGCTCCTCTCAGGCCGGTTCGTCGAGCAAATCGCGGATCGCCGCCGTGACATCCTTCAGTTGCGGCACGGTGTTCTGTTCGTAAACGTGATTGAGGCCGATGCCCGGGACATGCTTCCCTTGCAACACCCGCGGCCGAACCGCCAGATCGTAAAACAGTTCGTCGATGGTGCGGCGGAGCAAGTGCTCGCCAAAATTCGTGACCTCGGTGTCTTCGTTGATGAAAATGACTCGCCCGGTCTTCTCAATGCTTGAACGAATCGCTTTCCAGTCGTAAGGGAAAATGCTCCGCAGGTCGATCACGTCGCAGGTTTTCCCCGTTTGTTCCTGAAGCTTGTCGGCAGCTTGAACACACAGGGGGAGCGTTCGGCCATAGCTGACGACCGTTGCATGGTCGCCGGTCCGGACCAACGAGGCCTGGCCGATTGGCACAAAGTATGGCTTCAGGTCGGGCCAGCGGGGCTTCCACCGGCTGCGGTCGCCCACGGGTGCATCGATCATCTCCTTGAGTTCCTGTTCGCTCTCGGGTTCGCCGGGGATGAGTTGGTCGCCTCGGACCCGAAGCAGTGCTTTGGGCAGCAGATACAAGACAGGATTGGGGTCCTGGATGGCGGAGAGCATCAGCCCGTAGGCATCCAGCGGATTGCTGGGCATGACGATCTTCCACCCGGCCAGCCGGCTGGCCCAGCTTTCAAAGGAATGCGAATGATACAAGCTGCCGCGGATCCCCGAGCCGCTGGGCGTCATCACCACAATGGGCATCGGGTAGCCGCTGTCTCTTATACACATCT
>JAOAAM010000181.1 GCA_026418875.1 Gemmataceae bacterium
TCAGATGTGTATAAGAGACAGCCATCATTGAATCCGTGCAGGAATTCGTTACTCGCCTGGTTAGCGAGGGGCTGAGTCTGAGTCGAATCGTCGTCGGCGGCACGCCATCGTTCCCCGTTCATGCGGAACAGTCGATCCCGGGGTTAGAACTGTCCCCGGGAACTCTGTCGTTGCACGACGCCAACTACGACGCTCGGTATCCGGAATTGGGGCTGGACTTCGGGGCGATCCTGCTGACCCGCGTGGTCAGTCGGCCGAGTGTCGAACGGATCACGCTTGATCTCGGCTACAAGGCGGTGTCGCCCGACTCGCCGCTGGCCCAGCGATGTCGTCTTTTGGACATTCCCGACGCGGAATTCGTGTTACATAGCGAGGAGCACTTGACGCTCCGCACCGAGTCGGCGGCGCGATTCCGTCCCGGCGACGTCGTCTACGCCATCCCGGCTCACGTCTGTCCGACGGTGGCCCTTCACAAGGCAGCTTGGGTGGTCGAGGGTGGTGCCGTCGTGGACCGTTGGGAGATCGCGGCCCGCGACCGGGACATCACGGTTTGAGGCGGGGTCGGTCCGTGGAATTGGGGCAGGCAGAGCCGTATAATCGCCGTCACACCGCGGGGCTTTACGGGGGGCGTGCATGGACGAGATGCTGAGGCCGAAATACCAACGAGTCGTCTTGAAGCTCAGCGGTGAGAGTTTCGGCAAAGCGGGACAGAGCGGCATCCACTTGGACGAAGTGCTGAACATCGCGCGACAAGCAAAAAGCGTCCATGATAGCGGCGTCGAAATGGCGATCGTGGTCGGTGGGGGCAACTTCCTTAGGGGGGCGCAGTTTTCCGCGGGCAGTTCCGTCATCAAGGATTCGACGGCAGATTACATGGGGATGCTCGCGACGGTCATGAACGGCCTGGCCCTGCAAGACGCTCTGGAGAGCTTGGGTTGCGAGACTCGGCTGATGTCCGCCGTGCCGATGGACATGGTCGCCGAGCCGTACATCCGCCGACGGGCGACCCGCCACCTGTCGAAAAAACTGGTGGTCATCCTGGCCGGAGGCACGGGCAATCCGTTCGTCACGACGGACACCGCCGCCGCCTTGAGGGCCAGGGAATTGCAAGCGGACATTTTGCTGAAAGCGACAAAGGTGGACGGGGTATACAGCGCCAACCCCGACGTCAACCCGCACGCGGTTCGCTACGAGCGCCTCAGCCACGACCAGGTCATCCGCGATAACCTCCGGGTGATGGACATTGCCGCAGTCGAAATGGCCCGGACGGCCCGGCTTCCCATCCTCGTCTTCGATTTCAAACGCGAAGGGAACATTCAACGGGCCATCGCGGGACACAACATCGGCACGATCATTTGCAGCGACGGGAGATAAGCCATGTCCTCCGACGAAATTTTGATGGATTGCGAAGAGCGGCTGGAGAAAGCCGTCGCCGTGTTCCGTGATCAGTTGCGCGGGTTGCGGACTGGGCGTGCCACCCCGGCGTTACTCGACAATGTTCGCGTTGAGTATTTTGGCTCGCCGACCCCCATCAAACAGCTGGCCCAGATTTCCGCCCCCGACCCGCAGCAGATCGTGATCCGACCGTTCAACGCCTCGGACCTCAAAGAGATCGAGAAGGCGATCCGCGCCAGCGACCTCGGCTTGGCTCCGAACAACGATGGAA
>JAOAAM010000199.1 GCA_026418875.1 Gemmataceae bacterium
TCGCCGGAGGCCTTGGCCGGCCCTTGGGCGTTCTGGCGGATCATGTCGTCGAGTTCGTCGGGCATCGCGCGTCTCCACGGAACAACCTGCCGGGCGAGCCAACAAAAAAAGGCCACGCGGGGAATGCGGCCCCGCATGGCCTTGGTTGCTGGCTGGAATCATCGGCAGGGATCAGCCGCCGACGTCGCCCGAACGGGTTGTCTACGTCATTTATACTCGAACCGCACGATGATGTGCCGGGCGTATTCGCGCCTTCGGCAATTGAGTACGCATATAGATATGGTTGCACTCACTTGCATTGCTTTGCACTGACGATTCTAGCCAGGAAGCGAGGGATTTTCGGTGTCCTACCTCGAAGATCTGGTCCAGAGATTCTGGAACTACAAGGCCGTTCGATTCCCGGCAGCCGGTCTGTTCGAGGAGCCCAACCAACGTGGACTGCGACCGCCTGTTTTCACGATGGTTGCCGCGCAACAGAATCTGCTCATCGACCCGGCTCTCACAGGAGCGCAAAGGAGAATTGTTGAAGCTGCGATCCCAAGAGCAGCACGACATCGTTGGTTCAGAAGTATGCGAAGTTCACAAGCCCTGGTTCAAAGTGTCTTCGGCCACCTCTTGGCAGCAAATGCTCTCGACTCGATTCGGCAGGTTCAATGCGACTTGGGCTTTCAACCCTTTGCCAACTGTGGGAGTGGGGGAAGCAACCTTTGCTTGGAGTGCAATGTCACGTACCTGGGGGAGCCTCGGCCCACCTCGATGGACATCTTCATTGACGGTGTGCCAAGGGTTTCGGTCGAATGCAAGATGTCGGAACAGGACGTCGGCAACTGCTCTCGGCCACGCCTTCCACCTACCCATGTCGAATTCTGCAACGGCAACTACCAGCTGCAACAAGGACGAACGACTCCCTGTGCCCTTAGTGCCATCGGGGTCCGGTATTGGGACTTTGTACCGCGATTGTTCTCGTGGAATGTTGGCACGCCGCCGATAGCGTGCCCTCTGCACCGAACCTACCAATTGGTCAGAAACGTGCTTGCGGCATGCGTTGATTCATCTGGTAATCTCGTCGATGGGATTGCAGTCTTGATGTTTGACAATCGCAACCCGGCCTGGCTCGTCGGTGGGAAAGGCCACACCGCGTTTCAGCAGGTCCGCCAAAGCTTGAGAGAACCGCATCGGCTCCAGATGTGTTCGTGGCAGGATCTACTTGCGGTCATGCGTCGGACCCAGGCACACGCATGGTTGACCAACGAAATACAGTTGAAGTACGGAATGTAGGTCGTCTGCACGTAACTTGCCGCTATGCACCGATCGTGCGCTCCCAGGTCGTGATTCGCTTGCCGCAGTTGCGGCACTCACGGCGACGGATCAGCTTCCCGCCCCAGGCCGCGCGCGTGTAGATGACGCGGAAATGGCCGCAGCCGCAATGCCGGCAACGGAGGCCACGATCCTCGTTTTCTGGTTGTTTGGGCGCTTTACTCACGGCCGCCTCTTTCGCTGCATGGCCGCGAAACTGACGCGTTCGCGCTTCGCGGGAGCCTGCCTGTCGGTGCCGGGGAGCACTACCCCTTGGATCGACGCGGCCACGGCACAACCAACGAGACAGTCGAACCAGTGGTTGTCGCCGCGCTCGGGGCGCTGCTTCCACTCGTCCATCGTGCGACCCCGCCCCTCGGTCCGCACGCGGTACTCAGCGGTCAGGTGTTCGGCGAACAGGCGGTGCATCTCGGGCTGGTCACCAAAAAGCGACAGGCATCCCCGATCGCCCATGGCCACGGCCAGGCGAGCATAGATGAACGACTTCCAGTAGTTGGTGTCGTACAGCGCGTACCGCACCGCCCGCTTCCCCTGCACGTTGGGCATCCGCCGGTTGAGGCCGACGCGGTCTCCCGGACGCCGTTGGTACTCGCTGAACGGCTGGCTCGAGGCCCCCACGAACCGGCCGTGGCTGGGCAGCACGATCCCGGCATGGGCCGACTGCCGGCAGAACTGATAGACAACGTCCGTCGAGGAACCCCAGTTGGCATCGATCAGGCAGCGCTCGATCCACAACATGGCCCCGTCATTCCGCCGCCAGTCGCGGCCCAAGTAGTCCTGTGTCAATGCTTCCAGCCCGGCGTAGATCGCGCCCTCCAGGCCGGCCGCGCCGGTTACTCCTGCGAGCGTCAACCTGGCGTCGCGGAGAGTGAAGTACGGCCGCTTTTGATCGGGCCAGGTGCCGTAGTCGATCACATAGCCGGTAAAGTCTTCCTCCCAAGCCGCAACCACGAAGAACAAACGACTCGCCTGCACATCGATGAACATCGTCAGATGGTTGCAACCGATCGGCACGTCGCCGCGCTTCATGCGGTTCAGTTTGCCGGCGATCTGCTCGGCCGTGAGTTCGTCGGCCTCGGCCACTTCCTCGGGCAGCGGCTCGTTCTGGTACTCAGCGAAGAATGCGGCCTCGTCCTGCAGTTTCAGGTTCATCGCGTGCTGAATCGCTGACAACTCGTCGTGATTGAACCGTTCCGGCCAGGCGATCACCGCGCCTGAGTCCATCTCTTCCCGATGCCGGCGATAAAACTCAGTCGCCTCCTCGCCGGCGTTGCCTTGCCGCAGGCTCTCGGCGCGAATCTCCGCGTACCGGGCCCAGAGTTTCTCGTCGGTCGGGAACGAGTAGACCATCTTGGTCCGCTCGCCGTTCCATTCCGGGTGCCGGTCGCGGTTGAGAATGTTGTCCGCCATGTCGCTCGGGCGGATGACCGTGCAGGGCATGATGCCGGAGATCTTCTGGTCTGGCCCGCCGAGGCCTAGCACCGCGCCGGCCAGGATGCTCTCCCGCGTGGCGCACTGCGACAGCGATCGGGCACTCTCGTCGGTTTGCGGGTCGTCGATGACCACGAGCGTCGGCCGCACGGTCTGGCCGTCGGCTCGCTTGTGCTTCATGCCGCGGATGCGGCCGGTGATCCCAGCGACCTTGATGATCGCGCCGCTGGCCTTGCTGCCGGGGATCGTCGGCAACACGATCTCGCGGGCGGTCCAACCGATGTGCGTCCGCTCGCCCTGCTAAAGCTGTCCGGCACAGCGGTTGGCGATGCCGTCCAGGCACTGAATCGGGTAGACGACCTCCGGGAAATCTTCGAGCAAGAGGTCGTTGCCTTCGAGTTCCATCTTGATCGCGTCGAGCATGTCCATGGCATGGCCCTCGTCGGAGCCGATAAGGTAGACGAACTCCCGGTGGCCGTAGAGCACGGCCCAGAGGCAAGCGCATTCCGCGATGCAGGTCTTGCCAGACCCACGCGGCATGGCGAGGGCGAAGAGGCCGCCGTGCAAGACCGCCTGCTCGATGCGGGCGATGACCTTGAGGTGATCCGGCGACCATGCGAGGTGGAATGTCCTCGGAAAGTACGCCTCGCAGAAGAACCGGAAGTCCTCCTCGGCGTGCGCCTTGCGGTCCGGGTCGGCCACGGCGGGAAGTTCCCCGATG
>JAOAAM010000239.1 GCA_026418875.1 Gemmataceae bacterium
GGCATGTCTTTCTAAATTTCGACAAAGTCGCGAGGACCAACGATAATCGCGACTACGTCGATAAGTTGCGCCGGTTCTCATTGGCCCTGAATCAATGCACGGAGAGAGCGTTTTGCCAAGCGGTGGGCATTGTCCGGCCCAAGAAACAAAGCAGGAACAGGATGGTTGTGCCGGTCGTCCCATTGGTTCTGGGTGGGGACGACCTCACCGTGGTCTGCGATGGCCGGCAAGCGTTGCGGTTCACCAAGAGATTCATTGACCTCTTCGAGGAAGAAACGCGAAACCATCCAGACATCAACCCGGTCCTGAGCAACGGGGTGACCAGTTGTGCGGGCGTGGCGATCATCAAGCCGCACTTCCCGTTCTTTGCGGCTTATCAATTGGCCGAGGACTTGCTGCGTTCCGCGAAGACGATTGCCAAGGCAACGCCGGATCAATTCCTCTCAGCAATCGACTACCACATCTTGTACGACGCCAGCGGGCCGGACCTAGAACGAATTCGCCGCGAGTTGACCGTGGACGTGGGGAGATCGCCGGGGGATGGCAAGACCTTGCTGGTCGGCCGGCCGTATGTCACGACGCCAAACCAAGGCCCGGTCAACCGCCGCTGGTCGGACTTGGAACGACGGATCACTGCGCTTCAAGCACGAGACGAAGACGACCGGCGACGCCTGCCGAACAGCATGCTGCACGATTTGCGCGAGGGGCTCTTCCTCGGGCATGAAGCCGCCGACGCCCGGCTGAAACTCGTGTTGGGGCGTTATCGTGACGCAGGGTTGGATCATCTCCTGGGGGGCGAGGGTTCGCTCTTCTGGAAGGAAGATGGCACTCGCCGGACCGCTCTCCTCGACGCCATCGACACAGCCGAATTCTGGGAGGCCGAAGCATGAGCAGCCAAAACTGGCCGTTGCCCGAGCGCTTCCGCGTCCGCTTGACCATGGAATCGGATTGGCACGTCGGCTCCGGCATGGGACGCCCCGGAAACATCGATCGCCTGATCGCCCGAGATGCTGACGATCTCCCCTTTGTGCCGGCGAAGACGCTCCGCGGAATCTGGCGGGATGCCTGCGAACGCTTGTGTCGTGGTCTGGACGACGGCCAGAATGGGGCCTGGTCACGCATGGTGGATTGGCTGTTCGGCAGTCAGCCAGCCCTCGGGCCAAACGACCCCACGGAGCGGCACAGCAACCCGGCAAACGTCCCGCTAGGATCGGCGGTTCAGATCCGCTCCGCACGCATCCCCTCGCCCCTGCTCGAAAACTTAGCCCATGCGGACCGTCGTCTTCGCCAAGCCCTGACATTCGTGAAACCAGGAGTGAAAATCGATCGTCGTAGCGGGTCGGCTCAAACCGACTTCCTTCGCTTCGAGGAGGTCGCTCGAAAGGGGATGATCCTCGAGGCGGATTGTCGTTTGACGGTGCGTGATGCCAGAGCCCGCGAATTGGCCAGCGCCCTGCTGGTCGCTTCAGCGAAACTGGTTGAGCGACTCGGTGGGAAGCGCCGTCGCGGTACGGGCCGTTGCCGGCTTGAGGTTATCGGCACTGATGTAAGTGCGGCTGTCGCGTGGTTACACGGAAAGACTTTGCCCCCGGAGTGGTCTTCCGGTGAAGTGAGCGAATCGCCATCCGATATGCTCCCCGCCGCCGATTCGAGCGACCCATGGCTTTGCGTGCCCTTGGTCCTCCATCTCCAAGGGCCCTTGGCCGTTTCGCACCGGACGACGGGCAACGTGGTCGAAACCCTCGATTTCGTGCCCGGATCGTATCTGCTGCCGCACGTCACGCAAACCCTCAGCGGGCTTGGGCTCGATGTACGCTCAGCGATCCAGGCCGGTGAGATTTGCGTGCTGCCCGCACACCCAGAAGTTGATGGCGAGCGCGGCCAGCCGGTGCCGCTGGCTTGGTTCGCGCCGAAGGGTGTGGAAAAGCCCCTCGAAGGTGCGAACCGTGCCCAGGTCGTGAACCGCTTACTTCACGCCGACACGAACGCCGGAACCCAACTAAAGCAAATGCGCGACGGGTACGTCTCGACACAGGCGGAAAGAGTGTACAAAACGCCCCTGACCGTGAGAACCCACAGCTCCGTCGAGGATGAGCCGCAGCGGCCGACGGAAACTACCGGCGGCGTGTACAGCTACGAAGCCATCGCACCCAGCGACCACGGGATGCCCGTCATCCTTCGGAGTGAGCTTCGCATTCGAAAATCTCTTGCGGAAAGGCTCGGGCGAAATTGGTGGGACAGACTCAATGGCGAAGTGGCACTCGGGCGTTCGAAAAAGGATGACTACGGCTACGTCCGGCTCGATGCCGCGGAACCCGTTGTGTTCACGTCCAACGCGGCCCCCCGAAACGATCCAATGCTCTTCGTTTGGCTCGTCTCGGATACGCTTGTTCGAAATTCGCGACTGCGCCCTGAACCGACGGCGGCATGCCTCGGCGAAGAGCTATCGCGTCGCCTGGGCGTGACGCTGAAATTGCGGGAGAGTTCCAACGGTGGTCTGGACGAACTCGTTCGCATCCGTCGGCTGGAAACTTGGCATGTTGGCTGGGGGTTGCCACGGCCATCGCTCATTGCACTCCAAGCTGGCTCATGTATGGTGTTTGAGCTGGTCAGCGGCACGCTCGACTCGGCAAAACTTGCTCAACTCGAAGCACGCGGAGTCGGTGAACGCACCGCCGAAGGGTACGGCCAAGTGCGTTCGAACCATCCGCTTCTGGTCGAGAACTTGTCAGTGCACAAGGGCAACGCCGGAACGTCGCAGGGACGCGCGACATCCGTTGGCACCGTGATGATTGCACCGAGCGACCCTTCTTTTTCGTTTGCTCGCCGGATCGAAACAGAATGTTGGAGGCAAGAAATTCGCCGGGCGTGCCTCTCCTTGGCGGCGGACGCAAGGAAGCGAAATGAGCTGCTCGGCTGGGACTCCAAGAGAGACAATCCGCCCATGAGCCAACTTGGGGGCTTGCGCGGGCAACTGATGTTGATGCAAACAGCAGATCAGCGGCAACGGGTCCTCGATTGGCTCGAGCACCTCAAGCAGAACAAACGCCGACGGGAGAAATGGCCGTCCATCCCCAAGGTGAAAGCCTTGATCGAATCGGACAGCCGCATTTGGGAAGTCATCGAGACCAAGGGCTGGCCCACGCTCACGGCGAATGCCGAGGAGCGGCTACAACGGGAACTCTGGGCTTTGGCCGTGCGCACCTTTTTCGATGCCTGCATCCGTGCTCACAAACGAGACTTGGAGGTGGCTCGTGGCACGTAACATTCACGGTCGGCTTCATCTGAGAGGAACGCTAGTTACGCAGTCGCCGTTGCACGTCGGCGGGCATGGTGAGGACGTGGACACCGATCTGCCCCTAGCTCGCGACGGGGCAGGGCAACTCTATGTTCCCGGAACGAGCCTCGCCGGTGCCTTGCGCGAATTTTCCGAGCGGCGATTTGGCGAACGCACCGTGGACGAACTCTGGGGCTATCAACGGGATGATCTCGGCCATGCTTCCTTCGTCGTGGTCGATGATGCGGTGATTGAAAATAGCGATTCGGTGGTCGTCGAGATCCGCGATCACGTCGGCATCGATCGTGAGTATGGCTGTGCCGCCGAGCACATCAAGTACGACCGGGCGATATTACCACGAGGCACCCGGTTGCAACTCCATGTTTCCGTGGAGGTGGTGGACCAAGTTCGCCGAAACCAAGCTTTGGCCATGTTGGCTGCTCTCAGGGACGCTCTCGAAGCCGGAGAAGTCCGCCTCGGGGCGGCCAAGACCCGCGGCTTGGGACACATTCGCTTGGAAAATGCCCGGTTGACGGAACAAACTTTTGGTACACGGAAGGGAATTCTAACCTCACTTCTTGAATCAGATGGCATCCCCATTGCCGCAGCGGACCTCGATTCGGCAAAGCAAGCCCATCCGGTCACCCGATGCCCCCGGCTCACGCTGACGATCCATTGGCGTCCAGCCGGGCCGTTGATGGTGAAAGCAGGCCTCGAGGGCATCGTCTCGGACATGCTGCCGTTGATCAGCCAAAATCGCGGTCGCCTATCCCTGGTT
>JAOAAM010000271.1 GCA_026418875.1 Gemmataceae bacterium
ACCCCAACAGAATCGCCGTAAGACTGAGAATTCGCTGCCAGCAATTCATGCGTGCATCTCCTGATTCGATAAAGGATCAATCCCGAGAACGGATGCAGATCAATTCGGTGCCCGTGCGGACGAAAAAGGTGCCATCCACCACGGCGACGCCATACACGACATCCCCCACGGCTTCGGCGATCATCGACTCGCGTTGGGCGGGGGACAGCGTGGCAGGCGGGGCGGAACCCACGGGCGCAGGCGGGACGGAACCCATGGGCGCAGGGGGGCCGCCACCCATTGGCATCGGAATACGGTTTTCCGGGCGCGACTTAGCTTGTTCCTTTCGTGCCTGAAACTCCGCCTCAGTCCAGAGGCGATTGGTGGCCAATTTTTCGTACTTGGGTCCGGCCTTGAGAACCGTCGTCACTCCGTCTTTGCCGAAGAAATAGACCCGATCCGCGGCACCGATCGGCGTCGCCCAGCAGGGGTTATCGAGCCGCTCGGAGTAACGCTCCTCTCCGGTCGCCAAATCCAGACAAAACACCAATCCCGGTTTGGTCACGATGTAGACGTGACCGGCATGAATCAGAGGACTGGCATGGTGGGCGACGGCTTTTCGGCCCCGCCAGACAACCTCGTAGCCTGGTGCATCGTCCGTCAGCTTCAAGCAACAATTGGACCGTTGCGAGGCGACGAGGTCGGGCTTGAGCCGATTCTCCCCCGCACCAACGACCAAAAAGCCGTCAAAGTAAACCGGCGATGGAATGTTGTTGCCGTTCAGATCGGCCAATTCCCATAAGGCTTCGCCGTTGGCGGCATCGTAGGCATTCAACGCGCCGCTGCTGCTGACAATGAGCAGATCCTTGCCGCGGTGCCGTGCCACAATCGGCGAGGTCCACGACATTCGGCTGGGGCGTTCAACACGCCACAAGTTGATGCCGGTGGACTTCTCCACAGCGAGGAGATACGACGGGCCCCCGTGGTCGATCAGCACGATCACCGCTGAGTCGGTTTGCGCGGGAGAGGAGGCCAGGCCGTGGTTGTTCTGAAACGGGCCATATTCTTTGGTCAGCGATCGCTGCCACTTCACTTGCCCGTTGTGATCGAGAGCGATCAGGTCGCCGCTCTCGAAAAAGGCGTAGACGCCCTGAGCATCGACCAAAGGCGTCGGTGCGGCTCGGCTCATGGCCGGGTTGTTCTTTCCCCGTTGAGTGGCCGGGAAATCTCGTTGCCACAGAACCGCCCCGGTGCGGGCGTCCACGGCGAGAATGAGCAGTTTCTCCTTCTCTGCTCCCTCGGTGGCGGTCAGGAAGACGCGGCCATTCCACACAACGGGTGAAGATTGCCCATAACCGGGAAGCTCAACACGCCAGGCGATGTTGTCGCGGCCAGTCCAATTGAGGGGCAGGTGGACGGCGAAGGTGGTCGAGGTGCCGTCGCCCCGAAAGCCGGCCCACGAGTCGCCGGGAGAAGTCCCGATGATCGCGAGCAACAAGCCGTGCAAAAAGGTGGTCATCATGCAACCCTCTTCCAACGGTTGGAAACTCAATCCACCAGGGTGAACACTTCGCCTCCGGCGCGAGTGGCCATGGCCCGCCAGGTGTCGATGCTGATGTTGTCGCGGACAAAGCGGACGCTGCCGTCGGCCATCGAGACGTTGACACCGCCGGGGAAATAGCTGCGGGCGGAGAGCCAACCCATGCCGTGGGCAGTGGAATCCGGAACCTTGGCGTTGGGAGGCAGGGCGGCAGTGAAGCCGTTCACCACGGCGTTACCCCAGATCCACGA
>JAOAAM010000290.1 GCA_026418875.1 Gemmataceae bacterium
CGTCCATGCTGTCCAACGCGTTGACGATCAGATTCAGCACCACCGACTTGATGTCCTGCGTGTTGAGCAATGCTCTCGGCGAGGACTCCGGACGAAACACGATCTGCTTGCCCCGGCTGGAGGGGAGCAGCTGCGCCATCTCCAGCACGCTTTGTACCAATTGCGTCAGATCGACCAGTTCTCGCCGTCGTTCGCCGACCCGGCTGAACTCCAGAAGGTTCTGAGTGATCTCCTTGCACCGGAATGCCTCGGCTTGAATCATCCCCAAGTATCGCTGGATGGTCTCGCCTTCTTCGGGGTATCGCCAAGCGATGTCGGGCATGCGTCGCAGGAGTCCCTCGGCGCAAAACGCGATGCTGGCCAACGGGTTGTTGATTTCATGAGCCACGCCGGCCGCCAGGAAGCCCACGCTCACCAGACGCTCCGACCGAACCAACTGCCGGCTTCGCTCATTGACTTGTCGGACCAGGTCGGCGTGCTGGGCCTTGATGCGGGCGGCCATCTCGTCGAAGGCGTTGGCCAATTCCTCGAGTTCGTCCCCGGTTCGCAATTGGATTGGTTGATACGGCCCATCGTCGGCCACTTGCCGGACCCCCTGCTGCAAGCAGCGGATGGGATGGAGTACCCAGCCGTAGAAGAAGTAGAGGATCCCGGCCAAGAGCAGCAGGGCCGCGCTCGCGCAAATCGTGACTACCACCACACTGCGCCGCTGATGCGACTTGGCGATGGTGATTCGGTGATAAACGTCGTCGTAGGTGGCTTTGCGGAGTTCGTCGGCGGCTTGCATCAACTTACCGTGAGCCGTTTTCACCTCCGGATGATCGGCCAGGCCGTCCCAAGGATTATCCGCCAAGGAAGCCTGAGCGGCTGTGTCGAGGGCTGCTTGAAATTGCTGGCAAAATCGAGCCAAGTCGTCGATCAGGTCGCGCTCGTGCTGGCCGCCATCGGGATCGCGTCGCCTTCGGACCGTGTCACTATGCTGGCGCTCATAGGCCTCCAACCGTTCGCGGACGTCTGCGAGCCGCTGCTCCAGCCGGAACTTCTCGTTGGCCCGAGGCCCTCCCGGTGCCGTCAGGTGCGTGATCGCCCCGCGTAACTCTTCGACGAATTGCAATTCGGACAGCTTGCTGTCGGTGGTCTTGGTCGTGTCGATGTAGGAGCGCAAGCCCAGCAGCGAGCCGGCCAACAACGTGCCGAGGATCGCCAGCACCAAGGCCAATCCAAGCAACAGCTTGTGGCGCAAACGCCAGGGTCGTGCCACGACCGGACCTCCTTGCCCGGGCACCGCGTCAGGGCCGAATTGCGTTCCGTACAATCGGTTCCCCTCGCGATCGCGGCGGCACTCTACCATATCCGTTCTTACAAATGGAGAGCAGATTTTTCAGGAATCATGAAAAAATCGCCCTCGAATCAGCGTCTGCTCTCCTCGTCAGCCCTCCAGGGGGCGACTTTTCCTTCCCCAATTCCGCCGTCGGCGAATTTGCCGCAAGCTACCCAGTTGCTCGGCCCGGCAATCATCCACGAAGACGCGCCGCAATGCCCCTTGTCTGACCGACAGCCCAAGTGGTCTGGCCGCGACATTGGAACTCCAGCGACACGATCGCCACAGCCCTGTGGACACTCCCAGTTGGGCGGAACCCTTGCCTTGATCCTCCAGAGCGACTTGCGGCACGGCTGGTTGATCGGCCGTCAACTGCGTAAGCTGCTCCTTGAGTTGCTTGGTGCAAAGACGAGGACACGCGGAGTTCCAGGAGTTTCGACCATGGGGCGTGGGAGCGTGGCAGCTTGGTTAGTGGCTTTGGGGATGATCGGCATGGTTCGAGCGGAGGATACCGACGACCCGTTCCTTTGGTTGGAGGATGTGACGGGCAAACGGGCTTTGGAGTGGGTCAAGGCACGCAATGCCATCAGCACCGCCGAACTGGCCGAATCCGAAGAATTCAAGCAGCTCTACGACCGGTTGCTGAAAATCCTCGATTCAAAGGACCGCATCCCGTTCATCTCGAAGCAGGGGCCGTACTACTACAACTTCTGGCGCGACGAGAAAAACAAGCGGGGCTTGTGGCGTCGCACCACGCTGGAGGAGTATCGAAAGCCGGAACCGAAATGGGAGACGGTCCTCGACCTGGATGAACTTGCCGCTCAAGAGAAAGAAAACTGGGTGTGGAAAGGGGCGGTGTTTTTGAAGCCACGCAAAGAGCGTTGCTTGATCCTGCTATCCCGGGGTGGGGCTGATGCCACGGTGACGCGGGAGTTCGATGTCACGACGAAGAGTTTTCTGAAGGACGGTTTCACACTGCCGGAGGCCAAGAGCCGCGTTTCTTGGAAGGACGAGAACACGCTTTATGTCGGCACGGACTTTGGACCGGGTTCATTGACGAAGTCCGGCTATCCCCGGGTGACGAAGGAGTGGAAGCGGGGCACCCCGCTGAGCGAGGCCAAACTCGTCTTCGAGGGTCAGGAGGACGACGTCGCCGCCGGGGCCTTCTGGGACTTGACGCCCGGTTACGAGCGAGAATTCGCCAGTCGGTCGATGACGTTTTACACGAATGAGATGTTCGTCCGGAGGGATGGTCGATTCGTCAAAATTGACAAACCGGATGATGCCGATGTGGACGTTCATCGAGATTGGTTGCTAATCACGTTGCGCACTCCCTGGACGGTGGGCCAAACGACCTACCCGGCCGGCTCACTGTTGGCGGCTCGGTTCGATGATTACCTTGCGGGGAAACGCGAGCTTCAAGTTCTATTCACACCAACGGAGAAAAAATCACTTGCGGGGGTGTCGGCGACGAAAAACTATTTCATTTTGAATGAACTCGATAACGTGGTGAACAAGCTCTACGTTCTCAAACCCGGCTCCGGCGAGTGGCAGAGGCAAGAGTTGCCCGGAGCGGCTCCATTTAGCAGTGTCAGTGCGGGTGCCGTCGATGAAGACGAATCCGATGATTATTTCCTGACATCGTCGAATTATTTGACACCGAATAACCTCGCCTTGGGGACCATCGGCAAGCCGGGCTTGGAAGTGTTGAAGTCAGGCCCCAAATTTTTCAACGCGGAAGGACTTGAGATCAGCCAACATGAGGCCACCTCGAAGGATGGCACGAAGATTCCGTATTTCCAAGTCTCGCGGAAGAACCTGAAATTGGATGGCACGAACCCGACGTTGCTTTATGGCTACGGGGGGTTCGAGATCGCGTTAACACCCGGTTACCAAGCGTTGACCGGAGCCGCCTGGTTGGAGCGCGGTGGAGTCTATGTTGTTGCGAACATTCGGGGTGGCGGCGAGTTCGGGCCGCAGTGGCATCAAGCCGCACTCAAGGAAAAACGCCACCGGGCTTACGAGGATTTCGCTGCCGTGGCCGACGATCTCGTCCGCCGCGGCGTCACCTCGCCGAATCATCTCGGAGCGATGGGCGGCAGCAATGGCGGATTGCTCATGGGTAATATGTTGACTCTCTACCCAGAGAAGTTCGGCGCGATCGTATGTCAGGTCCCCCTACTGGACATGAAGCGTTATCACAAGCTGTTGGCCGGTGCTAGTTGGATGGCGGAATATGGGAACCCGGATGATCCGAAAGAGTGGGAGTTTATCAAGACATTCTCACCATATCATAACATTAAGCCCAATGTAAAATATCCCCGCACGTTGTTCACGACGTCAACTCGGGACGATCGCGTCCATCCGGGGCATGCCCGGAAGATGGTGGCAAGGATGGAAGAAATGGGGCATGATGTCCTGCTTTATGAGAATATCGAAGGCGGCCACGGTGGCGCAGCCGATAACAAGCAGGCTGCATTCATGTCCGCTTTGGCTTACCAGTTCCTCTGGAAGCAACTGAATTAGCTTTGCGGAGGCTGTGTGTCAAAGGGGGGCGGGGATGGCGCGAAGATCACTCTTCACCGCGTTGTTCGTTCCAGCGCTCCTCGCAGCGGAGGATCGAACCGTCCCCACCAAGATCGACGTCGCGGGCCTGGAAAATGTCTTTCGGATTAACTCGAACCTGTACAGCGGAAGCGGTCCGGAGAGTGACGCGGCGTTCGCCAGTCTCGCGAAACTTGGCGTGAAGACGATGATCTCCGTCGACGGTGCCAAGCCGAACGTCGAATTGGCTCGGAAACATGGCTTGGGATATGTCCATGTGCCCATCGGGTATCATGGCATCGCACGGGACAAGGCCATCTTGCTGGCGAAGGCCATCTCGGAGAGACCCGGGCCAATCTACATTCACTGCCATCACGGCAAGCATCGAGGCCCAACGGCAGCGGCGATCGCTTGGCTGTGCAGTGACCAGGGTTGCCGGATCGCCGACGCTTTGGCGCTACTGAAGGCAGCGGGGACCGACCCCCGGTACGCAGGTTTGTTCGAGACGGTCGAGAAATTTCAGCGGCCAAGCGCAGACGAATTGGCCAAGGCTGGCCCCCTGAGCGAAGCGATCCCACCGAAGGGAATCGGGCAGGCGATGGTGGCTGTGGATCATGTCTGGGACAACTTGAACCGTGTCCGTCGTGCGGGATGGCGAGCCCCAGCCGATCATCCCGACATTGATCCGCCCCATGAAGCCCTGCAATTGCTCGAGGCGTTCGAGGAATCGCTTCGGCTACCCGATGTGAAAGACAAACCGGCCGATTTCCATCGTTGGCTGGAGGACTGTCGGAACGCCGCGAAGGAATTGGAGCATCTGCTCCGCAAGGCTCGCAAGCATCCGGTGGACGCGGCTCAAGCCGAGAAGTTGTACCAGCTGTTGAACCAAACCTGTGTGCGATGTCACGCGAAGTACCGCGATGTCCCCTGACGCCGGTATCGTTTCACACGGGCGGGTTGGGGGCATCGGGTATTTCAAGGTCGGCTGGGTAAGCCGACGGTGGCTTTCTCTTGCCGGTCCGTACATATTCTGCACGCTGTCGGCGATACTCCTCGGGATTGAATGTGAGTTGGGACGGGCCGGATTGCCCTCGCACTTCCTCGAAGATCTGTTGCACGAAGGGCACGCACCAGCCGCAACCCGTGCCCGCTCCGCCGCATTGTGCTAACTGACTGGCGACGGCGGGTCGCTCTACCCGGGCGAACTGAATGAGCTTCCGACGGGTCACGTGGAAGCACAGGCAAATCTCACAGTCCGGTTCCATTCCATCGACCCCGGCTCGCGACAGGTAAGTCAATCTTTGATTTTCCCATCGATGCGGTCCAAGGCATACTGTGCCATCTCCTTGATAGCCGGCTCAGGATGCGTCAGTAGGGCCTGGACCTGCGGCCGAAGAACGCTGGCCTCTTTCCCCATGCGGGCGACGGCGAAGAGCGTCTGGAACGCGAATTCCTTGTCTTCATCCTTGCCCGAATTTGCGGCATCGAGACCAATCTTCAGCGCGCCGGCTTTCGATTTGGCGTCCGGGCCCATGAAGGCGAAGCATTGGGCCGCGCCGACCCGCACTCGGTGATCGCTGCTGCTCAAGGCGTTGACCAGCGGACTAAGGTTTTTCTCGTTGATCAGGTTGGGCTGAAGACGCATCAATGAGACGAAGAGCCACAGCTTCAGCACGGGGTCCGGTTCCACCTGTGTCCGCTGTTCCAGCACGCGAATTTCCGCGATTAAGTCCTGCTCGTCGTCGGGCGGACCAAGGTGGATCAACGACTGGACGATCTCGATGCGGACCATCAACGCGGACTCGTCCTTGAGGGCATTCATCAGGGCGATGATGGCTTGTCGGTTGACCGGCGTGTTACTTTTCGGATCGGGACGACCAACCTGCCCCAGCGCTTCGGCACTCGCCCGCCGCACCTCGTAGCTTCGGACGTTTTTCAGGTAGCGTTCACTGGCCAACACGGGGATGGCACTGGCGCAGACGGGGCCGAGTCGGGAGCACGCTAAAGCGACTTGGAGATTGACGAGCAATTGATCGCTGTAAATCAAGCCACCCGAGCCGATCAGCCGATCCAGGATGCGTTTTTGTTGGGCCGAGTCGTCTACGGGAATGGTGGTGAGGACGACGAGCGCGGCCATTCGGACGTTCAAGTCGGGGTCGTTGAGTCGATCGACGATTTTGGGCAAGGCTTTTTTCGCGGAATCGCCGAACATCGGGACGAACTGAACGGCCGCGGCACGGAACCCAGGATCTTTGCAAGTGCGAATGTCGAGGCGCTCAATCCATTTGTCCACGCTTTCGCCGAGGATCTGCTTGGGTGGCTCCCACTTGGGCGGGCCCATCGGATTCATCGGCATGGGCGGATTCATGGGGGGTTGAGCGGGTCCAC
The DNA here is from genome assembly GCA_026418875.1 of Gemmataceae bacterium. Taxonomy (GTDB): domain Bacteria; phylum Planctomycetota; class Planctomycetia; order Gemmatales; family Gemmataceae; genus CAKZUU01. The sequence goes on from JAOAAM010000290.1 coordinate 6,254, forward strand.
CGACTGCCGCGGGCGGTTGCGACCACGTCGAGTCGGCCAGAATCCCCCAACACCACAGCACCAGCAGGCAGCGCATGGCAACTTCCTCCTCACCAACTCCGCCCCGTGATTCCAGCATAACATTTCTCATCCGACGCCGAAAGGCGGACTCATCCTTGACGGCCGGCTCCGGACCTCGCCTCGGTGATGGGCAAATCGGGCCGTCTCAACGTAGAATTGAGAAGACTTCGCTCCAGGGGGCCAAGCCCATGAACGCACACGAGGCACGCCGTCTGCTCGACGACGTGGAGGCATTTTGCCAGGAAATCCGTCCAATCGAGGAGTTGTGCTATCTGGAACATCGACCCAACGACCAGGTCGTCCCGTTGGCACGCAAGTACGACATCTTGGGGATGATCGTGCCAAAGGAATACGGCGGTCGAGGGGCGGACACGGTGACCTATGCCCGAGCGCTTGCCCGGATCAACCGGGAGGGCACGGGGGTGCGGACCTTCTTTTCTGGGCACACCAGCATCGGCGAATATCCGATTTTGACTTGGGGTAGCGAGGCGCTCAAGCGTCGGTATCTTCCCGCGGCCTGCCGGGGGGACGTCATCCTTGCATTTGGTCTGACCGAACCGGATGCTGGGTCGAACCCTTTGGAAATGAGTTCGACCTACGAGCGTCGGGGCGACAAGTTCGTACTGAATGGCGTCAAGTATCTCATTTCCAACGGCGGGATTGCGGATGCGGTCATCTGCTTTGCGTACAACACGGGAAGCCCACGGCGGGTGAGCGCCTTCGTCGTGGACACGCATGCGGCCGGGTTTGTGAAAGAGGACTTGCTGGCGAAGATGGGTATGCCCACGGCGAACACCGCGATGTTCGAGATGAACAATGTGGAGGTACCGCTCGACCACCTATTGGGTGAGGAGGGGAACGGATTCCGCATTGCCATGGGAACGTTGGTGAGCGGTCGGATCAGCGTGGCGGCAGGCTGTCTTGGCGTCATCGAGGACTGCTTGGCGGAGGTTGTGGCCTATGCGAAAGAGCGGCAACAGCACGGCAAAGCGATCGGCAAGCATCAACTTGTGCAGGAACACATCGCCATGATCGAGCAGCATCGCGCCGCGGCAGAGGCGATGGTCTTGCGGGCGGCGGCGGCAAAAGATGCGTCCGCGACCGAACCGGGGAACGCGGAACTAGCGCGGCAGGCGGACATCGCGGCGGCTCAGGCCAAGCTGTTTGCCTCGAACGCCGCCTGGGATGCCGCCGACCGTGCCGTTCAGGTGTTTGGTGGCCGCGGTTGGTCCACCTTGTACCGGCCGGGGCGTCACATGCAGGACGTTCGTGTCTGCCGCATCTACGAAGGAACGGATGAAATCCTCAAACTCAAGATCGCAGCGCATGTCCTGGGCGGAAAAGAGTGGGAGGCGTTCAAATAAAGCCGCGGAGTCTGAAACATCGAGAAACGGGCCACCGATTTTTGGGCGGGTAGGTTGGGCATGGATGCTGAGGACGTGGTTTGGGGCTTCTTCGCTTGGGTCGGCCATGCCACCATCTGGCTGGTTGCTCTCAACGTCCTTTACAGTCAGCCGATCCATAAGAAGTGGCTTCGCACGGCCCGGTTCCTCGATGCGGTCCTCGTCTTTGCCTTCCCCGTGGTGCTTTTTTTATTGTGGTGTTGGAACGGTCTGAACTCGTGGATCGTCCGAGCCTATTTGCTGGTTTGTTGGGGGGTCGCCTTGGTCGCCATCCCCGCCGCAACGCTTCTTCGGCTAACACGCCGAACCTCAAAATCGCAAATCCACCGAACATCGCAGGTCGTGAATTACACGAAGGAATTGGGTTATCGGCCCGTCGGTCAATGGAAGAATGCTTTCCTGGCTCGGTTGCCGGGCAACGAGGTGTTTGAGGTCGAATTCGTACACATCGAACTGGCCGTCGAGGGGCTGCCGCCCGAGTGGGACGGCTTGACGATCCTGCACCTGACGGACCTGCATTTTTGCGGAACACCCGAGCAGGTGTTTTTTGAACGTGTGTTTGACCGATGCATGGGTGAAGGCCCGCCGGACCTCGTTGTCGTCACAGGCGATCTGGTCGACACGGATGAGCACCACGCATGGATTGTGCCTTTGTTCCGTCGGCTCCGCTGGCGGGAAGCGGCCTTGGCGGTGTTGGGCAATCACGATTATTGGCAGCAGCGAGATGCCGTGCGGTCTTGCTTGGAGGAGGCCGGCTTGAAGGTGTTGGGGA
>JAOAAM010000293.1 GCA_026418875.1 Gemmataceae bacterium
CATCAACGAGGTGCCGCCAGCGAGCAACTCGGTCCGACCCCAACTCGAATCCAGCAATTGGATTGCCGACTCGATGGATCGCGGTTGGTAATAGGTGAAATTCTTCATGCCCGTGGATCCTCTCGATTAGCGAGCCGTGAATGAAGCGACTCTCTGGCCCGGCATTCACGCCTTTTTGGCCAAGGCCTCGAGAACTCGTTGCGGTGTCATGGGCAGGAACGGCACCCGGACACCCAAAGCGTTGAACACGGCATTCCCCAAGGCAGCGGCGGTCGAAATCGTCGGCGGCTCACCAATCCCGATGACGCCCCGCTCGGGCATGTCCATCATCTCGACGGTGATCTTCGGCATGTCCTGGATTCCGCCCAAGCGGTAGAACTCCATGTCGGGGTTGACCTGCCGTCCGGTCTGGCGATCCATGATCCGCTCTTCAAACAGGGCGTAGTTGACACCCATGATGACTCCACCCGCGACTTGCGACTCGCAGGCGAGCTTGTTGATGATCATGCCGCAATCCTGAACCGCCACGATGTGCAGCGCCCGGATCACGCCGGTCTCGGTGTCCACTTCGACCTCGGCGACTTGAACGCCGCCCACCTGGCCGCTGGAGACATTTTCGTTCCCGGGCTGCTGCGAGATTTGAGCACTCCAGACCCCGGTTCCCTTGGCTTCCTGCATGCCCAACTTGGCACACGCTTCTTTCCACGACCAGGACTTGCCGCTGGCGGAATCCACAACCTTTCCGTCCTCGCACCGGAGGTTGGCGGCCTCCGCCCCCAGCGCCATGGCGATCTTGGCGAACAGGTCGTCCCGTGCCGCGGTCGCCGCCCGGAGAGTCGCCGGGGCTTGCGAGGGCAACGTCGTGCTGCCGCCCGAGCCGGAGGAGTTCCCCAATTGGCTCTCGCCAATCATGACTTGGATGTCCCCGACCTTCAGACCGAGGATCTCGGCCGTCACGATGGCGTTGACGGTCCGCTGGCCGGTTCCCAAGTCTTGTGTCGAGGAATACACGGCGACGGAGCCGTCCCGGCTGATGGTCACGGTCACTTCGTTCGGGCTGGCGGCGAAGCCTCCCCAAGTATGCAAGGCCATGCCGATACCCCGCTTGATGGGGCCTTTGCCGCCTTGCCCTGGGGGGTGCCACTTCTCTTTCCAGCCGGATTTCTCGGCGGCAAGTCGGATTTGCTCCGAGTAGATCGTGTGCCGACGTGCCAGCCACGACAACGGCTGCGCCTTGACGGCTTCCGGATCGTTGGGCGGGATGTGATTCAATCGGATCGTCATCGGATCGATACCGAGTTTCGCGGCCAGGTCGTCGACGGCGAACTCGGTTAGGATGCAATTCTGCGGATGGCCGGGTGCCCGCATCGCCCTCGCCGCACCGGTGTTCAAGCGCACCACCCGATGTTGGCGCTTGATGTTGGGGATCGTGTCCCCGTACACGTACGGCAGAAGCCCCAAGTTCACCGTTGCACCGCCGGTGTGGCCGGACGTGCCATAACAATCCACCTCGAACGCGGTGATTCGTCCCTCTTTCGTGCCGGCGATTTTGACCGTGCCATAAACCGAGGGTCGGTTCCCAGCGGCGACGACCTCCGCTTCGCGGTCCAGCATGATTTTCACGGGGGCTTTGGCCTTTTTGGCCAGTTCCGCGGCGGCGAAGCCTTGCACATCCGGCCCGAACTTACTGCCGAACCCGCCCCCCATGTAGTGCGTGATGCAACGCACTTTCGCCGGCGGTAGGGCGAAGCGCTGGGCCAATGCT
>JAOAAM010000303.1 GCA_026418875.1 Gemmataceae bacterium
ACCCTACTCGGCACGACAGCGTACAACTTGGATTTTTATCCCGACAACCGCGGAGTCGTTCTGGTGGGTCGCCGTCGGCTGGAACGGGCTCACTGGTGGATCCCACCGGAGACCGACGAGGGCGACGACGAGTGGTCGCAAACCCGCTCGGATCGGCCGATTTCTTTACGGGAACACACCGAGCACGTCCGGGCTGAGGTCAAGCGCACCGTCGACGCCTTGCCACTGACGATTCCCGTGCCGGTGTATCAGCATGTCGCCGACGGACACGACTTGGGCAAGGCCGACGAGCGCTTCCAAGCCTTGCTTCGCCGGGCCGATCGAACGGATGCTTGGCTGTTCGCCGCCGTGGAGAACGCCATTTGGGCCAAGTCCGACGGCCTGCCGCTCACGCCAGGTCAACGACGGCAAGCAAGGGAGCGGGCTGCCCTGCCCGAGGGTTTCCGCCACGAGATGCTATCCGTTCAACTCATTGAGCAGACCTCGTTGGGTGCGAACATCACCGATAACCTCGACCTCGTTCTTCACCTGATCGCTTCCCACCACGGCTACGCTCGGCCGTTCGCCCCGGTCGTACTCGATGGCGAATGCCCCGAGGTGACGATCCGAGGCGTGACCCTCACCAGAGAGCAACGCCGCGAACTCCCGCCGCATCGGCTTGACTCGGGGATTGCCGAGCGTTTCTGGGCCTTGACCCGACGCCTCGGCTGGTGGGGCCTGGCGTATCTCGAAGCAGTCTTCCGTCTGGCAGACCAGCAAGCCAGTTCTGATGAAAACGAAGGTATCCTTGCGGTGGAAGCCGAAGCCGAACTGGCAGGGGCGACATCATGACCACTCAAGCAACTGAAAACGGTTTGTTGCTGCCCGGCCTGGATGGCACGAACCCACTCGGATTTCTCGCCGCGCTCGGCGTGCTGCGAATCCTAACACTCCGCGGACATTCTCCGAAAATGCGATGGACACAGTCGGGTGGTGTTTGGCGACCAGCAATATCAGGTCTTCCCTCACAACTGCCAAGCCTTGAAACTGAACTTCATGACGCATTGGCGTCGCTCGATCATTCAGCTTGGTCCATCAGCAAAAAATTGCCATTTGAAGCGAATATCTTTCGGAACCATGTCAAGGACGGAGTTTGGAAAGCGTCCGTTAGGGACCGCCAACTAGTCGATCTATTGGCATCTTTCGGTGCAGAGTTTTTTGAAGATGATGGCGGCGCGTTCGAGGAAACCGAGTTATGTATGGTGAGGTCTGGAGATGCGGCAGGTCAGGGTATGATCGCCTACGGTCGACGAATCATCGAGACGAGCGAACCAAATCATATCAAAAAGGCCATCGAAGCGAATTGGTTAAACTCCGATGATAAGTGTGCTTTGAGATTGGATCCCGGCGAGGACAAACCCTACGGCTTACAATGGCAGAATCCAAGTAGCGTTGGAGCCATGTCGGAGAAGGGAGCGAACTGTCTTGCTTTACTCGCCTTGCCTTGTTTCCCGGTCATCCCTACGCACAGAGAAGCGAAGACGGTCGGTTTCGGGTTGCGGCAACCCAAGCAATCTTCATTTACTTGGCCGATCTGGGATTGCTCTCTGAATTTGAATGTTGTCTGCTCCATCCTCGCTCTCGATGAATTGCAGCGGCCCATGCCGGAGCGATCGAGGCTAAATTCCATGGGTATCGCCGCAGTATATCGTTGCGATCGCGTGATGACCAGCAAATACTACGCCAATTTTACTCCTGCCCGACAGCTGTGTTGAACGAAACTTCGGATTTCTGTCATCGATTTGCCGTGACAAGAGTATTATAACTTGGCTAGCAAAGAGAGACCCGTCGAACGGACGCGAAAGAAAAAGGAGCCGTTGATGCCGCGAGCCGCAGATATTCCAAGTTGCCCCGCGATTCCGGGACCGGTTGCGGGGAATGAGCAAAACTATGAAATCGAATTGATTACCCCTCTGTTTGGCGGCGGGGTTCAGACTCGAGAAACCGATCCGTCATTTCCGATTCGCCCGACGGCGATCCGTGGCCATTTGCAGTTTTGGTGGCGGGCGACAGTGGGCGCGAAATTCTCGACGAAGAAAGAATTGCGAGCAGAGCAAACTTGGCTTTGGGGCGGCGCGAGCGGCGAGGATGGCCGGCCGAGCCGCGTGCAAGTCCGGGTTGAGCTGGTGGAGGCAGACACGCCCGTCGCCTGTGCCGGATTTGAGAGAGACAGTACTGACCAGAGCCGCTATCGTTCCATGCCAGATTGGAAAAAACCCTTCGCTGACACGGACCTACCGTATGCCTTATTCCCGTTTCAAGGCCAAATGGCCAAAGGCCGAAGGACTATCGAAGTCGCCCCGGCAAAGTGTATAC
>JAOAAM010000316.1 GCA_026418875.1 Gemmataceae bacterium
AGGCTGAAGCGGAGGACGAGGTCGAGGTCGAAGCCGAGGTCGGGGCCGAAGCCGAGGTCGCCGTTGGAGCCGCCTCCGCAGCCGCCGTCGGACTCGAGTCGGCGGGAGTCGTCTCGCCCTCGATTTGGTCGGCAGGGGGAGAGTGGTCTGGCAACGGCTCGGTCACGGCGGCGTCGGCCCGGGCCGGAAGGGCAACGGGTTCGGCGAACGGCGGCGAGTTGATCGCCGGGGAAGCGGCGGGATCGGGTGCCACGGCGGTGGTCAGCGGCGTCGCCTCGGAAGTCGGCAATGCCTCGGGGGAAGCTGCGGTTGCGGGCGATTCGGCCTGAGGGTTGACCGCGACCGCCGCGGCAGTGGAAGGCGACGTCCATGAGGACGGCGGCTCGGCCGCTGACGGCGTCACGGGCGCGGGCGGGGTCGATGGAGCCTCTTCGAAGATCCCCGCGCCGAAGGTCGTCGTTTCGACCGGTTCGACTTTGACGCGGCGGCTTCGGGTCGAAGCACGCTTCGGTTCGGGTCGGGTGTCGGCCATCGCAGTCCTCTCCTCATCTCACTCGGCGGGTTCCGGTCCCCGAGTGGGCCGGCTGGCCAGGTTCCAGGCGATCAACAAGTTTTCCACTTGCCGCGCCGTCTCTTCCAGGGTTCCTCCGTTGTGGACGATGGCATCCGCTCGGCGGCGTTTCTCCGCCAGGGGCCATTGCGCCTGTTCCCGCGCCGCAATCTGCTCCGCGGTCCAGCCACGTGCCAACAGCCGCTGCCACTGCGTCTCCCGGGGGACTTCCACGAAAATCAGGTGATCGCAGCCGTCGTGCCAACCGGCTTCAAGCAACAGGGCCGCATCCAGAACGATAAACCCCACACTCGGGTCATGCTCCGCATCGCGGCGGATTTGTTCGGCTTTTTGCCTCACCCAGGGATGAACCCAAGCCTCCAACTCCCGGCGGGCGTCGGCGTCGGCAAAGACGATCTCCCCCAGCTTGCGACGGTTCACTTCGCCGTCGGCATCGATCACGTCGCGGCCAAATCGGGCCACAATCTGCTCACGGATCTGCGGATCGCGCAAGGCCTCGTGGGCAATCGGATCGGCGGCGATCAATCGGCCCCCACGTTCGGCGAGCAACCGGGCCACCGTGCTCTTGCCCGCTCCGATTCCCCCCACCACCCCGATGACGGGCTTGCGTGCCATGCCTGGGTTCCCGTCGTGGCTCGGTCAACCTACCTCGCGGACATCCAGCCAGTTCGGGCCGGCCGACACGTCGACTTTCAGCGGCACGCTCACCTGCAATGCCCCCGACATCTCTTCTCGGGCTAACTGGGTCAGCGCGGCCAACTCCTCGGGAGGCGTCTCAAACACCAATTCGTCATGAACCGTAAGCAAGATCCGTGCCCGCAGTCTCTCCCGTTCCAGCCGGCGATGGACGTTCAGCATCGCCTGTTTCATCAAGTCCGCTGCCGAGCCTTGGATCTCCATGTTGATCGCTTCTCGCTCCGCCTGCGTCCGATCGCGGTAGGTCGAATGGGGTCGGATGGCCGACGGGTCGAAGCGGCGGCGTCGGCCCAGGAGCGTCTGCACGTAGCCCGTCTGCCGGCATCGGGCCAGTAGCGATTGTTGATACTCCAACACCTTCGGATACCGGGCGAAATAATCGTCGATGAAGCGGCTAGCCTCGTCGCGCGGAATTCCCAACCGCAGGGCCAACCCGTAAGCGCTCATCCCGTACAGCACCCCGAAATTCACGGTCTTGGCCATCCGCCGCTGCTGCGACGTCACTTGATCCTCGGGCACCTGGAAAATTTGCGCGGCCACGGCCGCATGCACATCGCGGTCATCGGCGAAAGCCCGCCGCAACGTCTCGTCGCCGCAAAAGTGCGCCAACAGCCGCAACTCGATCTGCGAGTAATCCGCCGTCACCAGCACCCACCCCTCTTCCGGGATGAAGGCCTGACGGATCTGCTTGCCCGTGTCGGTCCGCGTCGGGATGTTTTGCAGGTTCGGCTCGCTGCTGCTCAGTCGGCCGGTCGTGGCCACCGTCTGGTTGAAGCTCGTGTGGATTCTTCCTGTGTGGGGATTGACCAGCGCCGGCAAGGCGTCCACATACGTGCTTTTTAACTTGGCGATCTCCCGATACTCGATCAGCCGCCGGGGAATCTCGTGCCCCAAGACCGCCAATTTCTCCAGCGTCTCGCGGTCGGTGCTGGCCGCCCCGGTAATCCCCGTCTTCTTCTGCACCGGCAGCTTCAACTCATCGAAGAGCACTTGCGCCAGCTGCTTGGGAGAATCGATGTTGAACGGGCGGCCCGCCAGCCGGTGAATCTCCGCTTCCATCGACGCCAACTGCTCCTGCATGTCGCGGCTGAGGGCCTGCAAAAACTCAACATTCAGTCGAATCCCCGTCGCCTCCATCTCCGCCAAGACGCGGATGAGCGGCACCTCCAATTCATCGTACAGCTTCTTGAGACCCTCTCGCTCCAGTTGCGGCTCCAACAGCTCCGTCAGCCGCCAGGCCACGTCCGCATCCTCGCCGGCATAGACCGCGACCTTGCGCGTGCTGACCTGGTCCATCGTCTTCTGCTTCTTCCCCTTCTTCCCGATCAACTCCTCGATGGAGATGTTGGTGTGCTGGAAGTAGCGCAACGCCATCTCGTCCAACGAGTGGCTCCGCTCCCCCGCGTGCAACAGGTAGTCGGCGATCATCGGATCGCCGGCGATCCCGCCGAGCCGGATCCCCTGGTGCCGCAGCGACAGCACGTCAAACTTGATGTTCTGATTCACCTTTTGAACGGCGTCATTTTCGAAAATCGGCCGCAGTTGCGCCAAGGCCGACCGCGTATCCAGGTGCCGCTCCCCCTCGGGTCCACGCAGGGCGAGGTAATCCGCACTGCCCGCGGACCAGCAAAAGGCGATGCCCACCAGGTCGGAGTTCAGCGGATCGACTCCCGTGGTCTCCACGTCGAAGGCGAAGCGGGGCTGTTTTTTCAACTCCGCGAGAAAGGCCGCGAACTTCTCCTCGTCGTCGACCAGGCGGTAGTCGCCTTTCCAGTCGTCGGCGAGGCGAGGCGGCGGGACGGCGGAGTCGGTCGGCGTCGAGTCGAAGGCGGCGAACAAGTGGGTCGGCGTGGCCTCCGCGGCCAATTTCCCCGCCAACGAGCGGAAACCCCAGAGTTGGAAAAGCGCCTGCATCTTGGGGATGTCCCATTCGGGACGGTGCCACTGCTCCCAGTCCGGCTGGATGGGGACCTGCGTGTCGAGCCGGACCAGCCGCCGACCCAACTCCAACGAGCCGTCGGCAATCGCCGCCTTCAACGCGGCCTGGATGCGGGGCGTCACGACGCCGTCCAACTGGTCCACCTGCGCCACGAGAGTGTCCAGCGAGCCGAAACGTTGCAGCAACTTTGCCGCGGTCTTCGCCCCGACTCCCTTGACCCCCTTCACAT
>JAOAAM010000319.1 GCA_026418875.1 Gemmataceae bacterium
TTCGCTTCGGTGTAGCGGTACGCCGCCGGGGGATCGCCATCGACCGAACCGAAGTTTCCCTGCCCATGAACCAAGGTGGCCCGCATGACGAAAGGTTGTGCCATACGAACCAAGGCGTCGTAGATGGCCGAGTCGCCGTGCGGGTGGTACTTACCCATGACCTCGCCGACGATCTGGGCGCACTTCCGCGCGCGACCGTCGAAATCGAGGTGCAGGTCGTGATACATCGTGTAGAGGATCCGCCGCTGAACCGGCTTCAGGCCGTCGCGAACGTCGGGCAAGGCACGGCTGGTGATGACCGAGAGGGCGTAATTGAGATAGCGGCGACGGGTTTCCTCAGTGATGGCGACGGGATGAATCGTTTCGGCCATCCGGGCCTCCCTTAAATTTCAAGACAAGCGGCCGACGTGCCGTCCATCGTCGGGCAAATTCCCGGCGAATCGTCAACTTTAGCCGAAATCAGGGCCTTGGACGCATAAGGCGGCTGGTTCGGATCGATCGAGCTGTCTCCGGAACTTCCGCTCGACCATCCCAACCAGCCGCCCGCGGCCCACGTCGGCTTTCTGGGGGAATTATAGGAGACTAAGGCTCATCGCCGATGGGGGGCGGATAGGCCTTGGCGATCTCGGCGAGGGTTTCGTGGAAGTCCGGCGGGGCGACGTCAAACCGCTTCATCTTCCACAACATCATCAGCTGCATGCCCTCGGGGCGCGAATGAGCCGTGGTCAACCCTTGTCGAAACCGATTCAGCTCCGCCTCAGGAAGCACGCCTTGCTTGTATGCGATGACGCCGGTGGGGAACGGCTCCGACTGCATCAGGGGGCGGAGCTTGGCGGCCTTGGCGGGGTTCATCCACTGGTAATTTTCCCAGGCGACGCTGTCCACCACGGTGGCCTTGACCTTGCCAGCCGCCACGTCATCGAGCGCGGCTGCCACGTGGGGCGGAGTCTGGCAGTTCCCGAAGAATTGTTCCATACGTTGGCCAATTCGTCGAGTTCGGCGGGACAAGAACAACCGGCAGTGCTCCGGGGTTCCCCGCGGAATGGCCACGGGCTGCCCCTGCAAGTCCTCCAACTTCTCGATCGCGCTATCCTTGGCCACGATCACTTGCGCTTGCAGCTTGGTCCCCTGTTTGATGACCACCACCAGCGGTTGCAGGTCTTCATGCTGGGTGCGAGCCCATGCAAACTCGAAGCCGTGGAACACGGCCAACTGCACCTTGTTCTCCACGAGGTGTCGTCGGACTTCGTCGGGACCGCTGAGCAGAATGACCTTGCCTTTCATCCCCGTTTGCGACTCCATGAGTTTGGTGAAAGTGGGCATCAATGCCTCGACTGTCACCTTCGGGAAATCGCGGAAGAGATTTTGCGGAATACCGATATTCACCGCCGAGCGACTGTCGCCGTGGGCGATGGGAGCATCCATCGAGACCGAAAGGACACAGACAGCGATCATCGCGGTCAGGGGGACCACACTCCGCAGGGCACGCATGCCAACTCCTCGGTGAAATCCAAACGGAGAGCCTCTAATTTCCTCGCACCTCAAGTTCGGACCAGGTTCCTGCCGGTCATCATCGCGGCGGACGACGGATGGCGGTAAATGCACCGCCCGTGACTCGTTCAATCTCCGTCAGGGCAACGGCATGGTTGTAGCGTGCCTCGTTCAAGTTCGCTCGAATTTGCGCGCCCAGGACCAAAATCTCGAGGACGTCGCGATAGCTCTGAATCACGCCGGAATCTAGAGCACTTGAAGCACGCTTGGCTAATTCCTCGGCATCCTTGGCGGCTTGCGTAAATTTGGCAATTTTTTGAACCGTCTCTTCCCAACGGTAGTAGGTGTCTTCGGCCTCCAATGTGACCAGATTTCGGGCTTTCTCCGCGGCAGCGGCCGATCGGGCCGTGACCTCGGCTGCCCGCTGGACTCGAACCTCCCGGGGTCCCACGAACAGCGTGGGGAAATCCAGACCGATGGCCCCCGGCTTGTAATCGTCGCCGAATGATCCGGTGGGGACGGGCCGAGCGTGGACGTCGCCGGCCGCTGCTGCCGTGGGCCGCTTCACCCGACGCATCGCCGCCTGCGCCTGTATTTCCAACTGCGAGATGGCCATTCCATGTTGAGCCATGCTGACCTCGCCACGATGGCACTGGGCGAGGCGAATCAATTCGTCCTTCTCCACGCCGGTCAGAAGCTCCGGGAGCGGCTCCTGGGGAATGTCGAATTCGAAATCGGGGCCGACCCCCATCGCTTCGCGCAGGGCTGCCTTGGCACGACCAAGTCCCCGGCGGGCTTCCTCCACCCGTGATTGCGCCAAGCTGCGGAACAATTTGGCCCGCTCGATCGACAGCGAGTTCAAATCCGGCGGGGCACCCCGTTGGCCAAGTAACGTCTCTCCGACGGCGACGGTCGCACCCAGGCGGTCGGAGATTTCCTCGGCAACTTTCAACTGTTCTCGGGCGTAGATCACCGAAAAATACAACCGAGCAATCGAGGCATCGACATCGTGGCGGACTTGCTCCAGATTCGCGGCTGCGGCAGCGATGCCGTGGGCCGACTGCTGCTTGCGGATGGGCAGTTCCCGAGATAGTCGCGATCCGAAGCGGATGGAGTTCAGCCCGCGCTGGGCCGCTTGCGCCGAGCCGAGACGGGCGCTGGCGGCGTGAAGGGAGGGGCGAGGGACCCGGCCGATGCTGAGGTAATCAGCCAAGGTCAGCCGCGGAGGCGTGCCAGCCG
>JAOAAM010000457.1 GCA_026418875.1 Gemmataceae bacterium
GGCCAATACAAATACCACGGAGCCGCTTGGAAGGGCGGTTGGAAGAAACCAAAACCGTGCTTCTGCGGATACGCCGGGGGGTGGTTGGCCAAAGCGCCGAACAGACCGGCACACTTGCCGCCTTTGCAACCGCCAAGTCCACCGAATCGGCCGACTCGGCCGCCATCGCAATCGTTGCACGAGGAGGCACGCAGAGGCCCGAATGCGGAGACGGTCGCCGGTAGAATGAGCGCCGTCGCGGCGACCCAAATCAATCGAACCAATCGCATCATGCTTAGAACTCCTGGTTATGGGACGGTACCGCCGGGGCGGCCCTCCGCTGGATCCAAAAAAATCTGACAACTCCGCGACCTCCCGGTCATGAGGAGGCTTCGCGGCGGATGGTCAAGGTTTGGGTTGCACCTGAGGCGATGCTTGTGGGGCGGTGCCGTTCGGGGCCACTCGGGTCGGTGCGCTAGTCACGGGTCCGATCACATGCCCCTGGCCGGGTTGGGCAAACTGTTGGGGCGTCCACTGGAACTCGGCCGCTCCCGGAAGTTGCGGGTAACGTGCGGCGAAGTAGGGGCTGTAATCGAACAACGGACCCTTGGTGGGTTGGCACCAATAGCCCTCGATTCGACCGACCCGACGATGACGGCCCATGCCGAAAGGCGTGTCCGCCCGAACCTCCGAGATGAGAGACGAGACCAGCCCGACGGCGAGAAGTGCCAGGAAGAGGTTGCGTTTCATCGCGGTTCATCCATTGAATCGGCCCGGACCGCACTCCACGCGGAGCACGCCTCCTTGCCCGGGGATCACTGAAACATTCCCCACGTCCCGAGGACATGCCAAATGAATCGCCATGAATGTCGCCGGCACATCGAGGCGTCGGCCCGCAAAAAATGATCGACCCGGCAGATTTGACGCATCGGTGCGAAGGGCGCAAGCAGCAGATCAGGCACGCAAATTCAGGAAGTTCTGGAGCAATCGAGGCCCTTCGACGGTGAGAAAGCTCTCGGGGTGGAATTGGACGCCATGCAACGGCCAAACCCGATGCCGAACCCCCATAATCTCACCCTCTTCCGTCCAAGCCGAAATGACGAAATCGGGATGTGTGAACGTTTCCCGCCGAATCACCAAGCTATGATAACGGGTCGCCTCGAAGGGATTGGACAAACCACGGAAGACGCCCTCGCCGTCGTGGTAGATCAGGGAGGTTTTACCGTGCATGATCCGGTCGTTCCGCACGATTTCGCCACCAAAGACGTGTCCGATGCACTGATGACCCAGACAAACGCCCAAAGTGGGGATGCGTGTCGCCATTCGCTGGATCAACTCATTGGAGATGCCGGCTTCGCGTGGCGTGCATGGCCCGGGGGAAATGATCAGGTGGGTCGGCGACAACCTTTCCGCCTGCTCCACCGTAATCTGATCGTTCCGAAAGACGCGGATATCCAAAGTCGGATCCAGTTCTCCCAACCGTTGCACGAGGTTGTAAGTGAACGAGTCGTAATTGTCGATCAGCAGAATCATGGCATTGGCCCGCTGAGCGAGGACTGCTCCTCGCTCCGGTCTGCGAGACCGTCCCTCGCCGACGATCAACCGCCGCGTGCTGGGATCGGTTGGGCACTATTCACTTTCGGGTCGTACTTCCCTTTCGCCTCTTCGGCGCTGACCCGGATGAGGAATTCGGGTGACGCGGTGATGTCGTACCATGCACCGTCGGCAAAATCGACTAGAGCCTTGCCGTACCAGTTCTGTCTCTTAT
>JAOAAM010000559.1 GCA_026418875.1 Gemmataceae bacterium
AGATGTGTATAAGAGACAGGCATGGATGCGGCCCATCCAACGTGACCCGTTGCTGCGTTACGGCCCCGTCGCGTCGCACCGGATCAAGATCGCGTCGCTGAAAGGAGCATTGATTCCCACTCCCCCTTTGCTGGAGCGCTTCCGCGTCGGGCGTTTGAACCGTCCCGATTTTTTCACCTGGGAATTCGACGGGGTGCTTCGGATGGACGGTCGGAAGTCGATCCCGTCGGGGACGATCGTATCGACCGATTCCTTCACATTGGCCGGCGAAATGCTCGCGGACGGCGACTTCGCCCTGCTGGGGGATTGGGTCAACCCGGACCTGCGTGAAGCACCAGGTGAGTATCAGCTATGGGCCGAACGGTGGGCCGGCGATCGGCCGCACGGTTGGCCGCAGATCGAGGCTGTGGTTCGTCGCCTCCGCGAGGACTTCACGCTTGACCCCCAGGCGACCGCCCCCGACGATTGCCCCGATCCCGTGGCGCACTTTTTCCAAACTCGTCGCGGGCCGGATTATCTGTTCGCATCAGCGGCCACGCTGATCCTTCGGCGGCTCGGCTATCCGGCTCGGCTGGTGTTGGGGTATTACGCGGCTCCCGATTCATTCGATCCCGTTAGCCGACACACCCCCGTCCGACGTACCGACCTTCACTTCTGGACCGAAGTGCTCCTGCGGGATGGACGCTGGCTGGTCGTCGAACCGACCCCCGGGTACGACGTGCTGCGTCCCGCTCGGCCCTGGCTAAGCGTGCTGAAAGACGCCTTGGTCGCCGCCGCGCCGACGCTCGCCCTCCTGAGTCTGGCCGCGGCCATTCTCTGGTGGCGGCGGCGGGATTGGATGGATTGGCTTCGCACAGCCCGTTTTCGAGTGTCCCCGGGCGCGACCTGGCGCAAGCAGGTGCTGCATTGCCTCTGGCTAATCGAGCAGCGGGGCCGCTGGGCCGGGCTGAACCGAACGCCACAACAGACCTTCACTCGCTGGACCGACTCCCTGCCGGATCATGCTCGAACCGATCGCGATTGGAACACGCTGGTGTCGCTGGGGGAGTGGGCATCGTACAGCGATCAGTTGCCCCCACCGATTCCGCCGGATGAGGTCCGAAAAGTTTGCCGTCGCGTCGTCGATCATTGGACGATCCGGCGATTCCGGGGCACGCCGACCGGTTCAAACCGCCGAGTCGCCAATCCCGCAGTGAACCCAAGTTCCCGATCCCTTCAGGAGTCAAGCGGCGCATGATGAGCGTTTCCGCGATGTCCGCCCCGATCCAGATGCTGAATTCTTTGCGCGAGGCGCTAAACACGGCGCTCCGCGGCAAGCCGGACGTCGTGGAGCGAGTCTTGGCGTGCCTGCTCGCCCGTGGCCACCTGCTTTTGGAGGATAAACCAGGGCTTGGCAAAACCACCTTGGCCAAAGCGCTCGCCGCTGCCGTGGGCGGATCATTCGCTCGCATCCAATGCACCCCGGACCTGCTCCCCGGAGATGTCACCGGATTCAACGTCTTCAATCCGCAAACACGGCTCTTCGAGTTTCAGCCCGGTCCGGTTTTCGCCGACGTCCTGTTGGCCGACGAAATCAATCGGGCCACGCCGCGAACGCAGTCGGCGTTGCTCGAGGCCATGGCCGAACGCCAAGTCACGGTCGATAATGTCCGCCGCCCCCTCAGCGAGACGTTCTTCGTCGTTGCCACGCAAAATCCGGTCGAGCATCACGGCACGTATCCGTTGCCCGAAGCTCAATTGGACCGCTTCGCCATGAAGCTCAGCGTCGGGTATCCCGCTCAGGACGATGAGCAAGCTATGCTGGCCGCGGCAGTTGGTCGGCTCGAGGGACAGCGGATCGAGTGGCCGACAATCCTCGCCCCCGGTGAACTGGGACAACTGCAAGCCCGCACAGCCTCTATCTCGGTCAGCCCCCCTCTTCACGCCTACCTCACGGCCCTCGCGAAAGCCACCCGTGACCATCCGCGGATCGTTTTAGGTGTCAGCCCACGGGGCCTGCTCACCTGGCAGCGTGTCGCTCAAGCTTGGGCCTTGCTCCGCGGCCGGCCATTCGTCACCCCCGATGACATTCAAGACGTCGCGGAGCCGGTCCTCTGCGTCCGTTTGCAGGCGGATAGCGATGTGTCGCTCCTGATTCGCGAAATCCTGGACTCTGTCCCGGTCCCCGTCTACACGAGTTGAACCATGATCTGTCTCTTATACACATCT
>JAOAAM010000677.1 GCA_026418875.1 Gemmataceae bacterium
GTTCTCGGGCAGGGCGACCCTCGGACACTCCTTCCGCAGGCGCCCCTCGCCGTTCCACCGGCCGACGCTCGGTCCCCGGTGGGCGACGCTCGGTCCCCGGCGGGATCATCGTCAGCGACACCCGCTTGTTCTCCAGGTCCACGCTCCGCACCCACACCGTCACCACGTCGTTGACCGACACGACTTCGTAGGGGTTCTTGATGAAGCGATTGGCCATCTGGCTGATGTGCACCAACCCGCTGTCCTTCAATCCCACGTCTACGAACACGCCGAAGTCCACCACGTTCAGCACCGTGCCCCGAAGCTCCATCCCGGGTTGCAAATCTTCCAGTCGCAGCACGTTCTTGCGGAAGACCGGCGGCGGAAGCTCATCCCGTGGATCCCGCGACGGTTTCGCCAACGCCTCGAAGATGTCCTTCACCGTCGGCACCCCGGCATGGAACTTCTCGGCGTACACCTCCGGATGCACCTTCTTCAATTTCTCCCGCAATTCGTTCAGTTTCGCTGAATCCCGCAGGTCGTTCGGCGTCATCCCCACGTCTTCGAGGATCTTGCGGGCGATCGCGTAGCTCTCGGGGTGAATCCAAGTTTCGTCCAGCGGTTCGTCCCCGCCGGGGATTTTCAAAAACCCAGCCGCTTGCGTGAAGCGGGCCGGACCCACGCCAGGCACATTTTGCAGTTGCTCGCGGGTACGGAACGGGCCGTGCTGCTTGCGATACTCCACCACCTCCCGGGCCACCAAGGCGTTGAATCCCGAGACATAGCGGAGCAAGGCCACGCTGGCCGTGTTCAAATCCACCCCCACGTGGTTGACGCACGATTCGATCACCGCATCCAACGTTTCGCGCAGGTGTTTCGGCTTGATGTCGTGTTGGTACAAGCCCACGCCGATGTGGGCCGGGTCGATCTTCACCAACTCCGCCAGCGGGTCTTGCAGGCGGCGACCAATCGAGATCACCCCCCGGACCATCGCATCCAAATCCGGGAATTCTTCACGGGCCATTTCGCTGGCCGAATAATCACTCGCCCCTGCCTCGTTCACGATGCAGTAGGCCAGGTCCGAGGGGGCGGGCGGCAAGCTGCTGAAGTCGATCTTGGGGAGCGCGGGGAGCGGTTTCGGCTCACGCTTCGGTGGCACCACCACTCCCCCGGCCGCCACCGGAGTCACCCCCGCCTCGACCGGAGTCGGCGATGTCTCGACCGTGGTGGCGGAAGTTTCGACGACCGGAGTCGGCGATGTCTCGACCGTGGTGGCGGAAGTTTCGACCACCGGCGTCGGCGTTTCCGTCGCTTGGGCCGCAGTCCCTACCCCCGGCGTCGTCGTGTCTACGAAACCGGTTTTGTCTACGAAACCTCCTGTCTCCGAAACCGGCGATGTCGGCGAGACCCCTGTGTTCTCCGGGGCTTTTGCCGTTTCTTCGACCGCTGGGTTTGGTAGAAGCGTCGACTTGTCCCCCTCGCTGGCGGTCGGGGATGGTTCCACCGAGTTGGCGGTGGGGGTTGGTTCCACCGAGTTGGCGGTGGACTCGACCGGAGTGGCGGTGGACTCGACCGGGGTGGTCGGGGTCTCAGCGGCGGGAAGCTGGCTGGCGGGCGGGGCTGCCGTCTCTTGCGGCAGCAGCTCGATCTTCGGTTCCCCCGTGAACTGACGCGACTCCAAGTCGGTGATCAGGTCGGCGATGAGTTTCTCGGTCTCGCGGCAGGCGGTGCCATTCCCGATCGCAATCACCGAGAGTTGGTACTTGCGGATGATTTCCTCCAGCTTCAGCCGCGACTCCGCTTTGCGGAACGCCTCTTCCCGACGATTGATCGGGTGGGGGTAAATCACATCGTGATGCAGCAGGTTGCCGTACTCGTCCAGGGCGGCGAGTTTGCACCCGGCCCGCAAGCCAGGGTCGATGGCCAGAATCCGCTTGCCCCGTAGAGGCGGCTGCAACAACAGACTACGCAGATTCCGCGCGAAGACGGAGACGGCGTGATCCATCGCGAAGTCGGTCAATTCCCGGCGGATCTCACGTTCCAGACCCGGCAGCAACAGGCGGCTGAGGGCATCCCCGACAATCGATTCAATGAAGTCGCGGTGCGGGTGATCCTCCATCGGCAGATGGCGCAGGGCGACGGAGCGTACCTCGTCGGCGTTGTAGTCCAGGCGGATTTTCAGAACGTTCTCTCGCTCGCCTCGGTTGATCGCCAGGATTCGATGCGGCGGGATCGACTGGAGCGATTCTTTGAACTCGAAGTAGCCTTTGAACTCTTGCCCTCGGCCCGGCGGCAGGTGTTCGTGGCGGGTGGCTGTGATCTGGGCGTTGTCCCAGAGCCATTTGCGGACCGCTCCGCGGAGATCGGCCTGTTCGGAGATGATCTCCGCGAGGATGTTGCGTGCCCCGGCGAGGACATCCTCGACGGAATTCAGACCCTTGTCCGGGTTGACCATCCCCTGGGCGACGTCGTGCAAGGGGATGGCGACCGGATCGCGGTTCCAAATGGCCAAGGCGAATGGTTCCAGCCCTTTCTCCCGGGCCTCGGAGGCGAACGACCGCTTTTTGGGTTTGTACGGCAGGTAGAGGTCTTCGAGCCGTTTGGGCGAATCCGCGGCCAAGATGGCTTGGCGCAGCTCGGGGGTGAGCTGGCCTTGGTTTTCGATGGTGCGGAGGATGGTCTGCTTGCGCTCGTTCAGCTGCCGGAGCTGCGTGACCCGTTGTTGGATGCGGCGGATGAGTTCCTCGTTCATCCCGCCGGTTCGCTCTTTGCGGTATCGGGTGATGAACGGGACGGTGTTGCCCTCGTCGAGGAGCTGGACGACGGCCTCGACGTGAACCCGGCGGAGCTGCAAGTCCTGGGCAACGCGCGACAGGTCCGCTTGCATTTGGGCCGCGGGGCTGAACGGAGTGCTGGTTGTCATGGGATGCGACCTAAGCGGTCGAAGATCGGGGTCGAAGTCCCTGTCATTCGACGGATATTGGCACGAGGGCCTGCCCGGAACGAACCATGCGCGCAGAGCCATTCCGCGGCGGGCGGCCCGTGATGCCAACTTTAGATTCCCGGGGAATCCACGTCAAGGCATCCGCCCTACTTCCTCCGACCCTCAAGCCCCCTCCATCCCCGCGATCTGCCGGCGAGGAATCCGGCCGACGCATTTCGCCGAGAAATTTCCGCCCACGGCTACACTATCCCGCA
>JAOAAM010000682.1 GCA_026418875.1 Gemmataceae bacterium
CGGATGTGCCGGTCGAGGCTGCGTGCCTTGAATTGAGTGAGAACCAGGATCTGTCGTAGCCCGCTGTTAATACAGTTCGACAGGGTGAAGTCGATGATGCGATACATGCCGCCGAAGGGCACCGCCGGTTTGGCCCGGTCTCGAGTGAGCGGCTCCAGCCGAGTGCCCTTGCCCCCGGCCATGATGAGCGTCAGCACCTCCCGCATGGGCATCCCTCGAAGCAATCCTTCTTCATTCAAGTTAAAGGCGAACCGCGACGGGACAACCCGCCTCGACCCAGTCGCTCGTAGAGCTGAACCCATCGCTGCATCAATTCATCCGCAGCAAACGCTGCGCCGAGATGATCCTCCGCCCGCTCAAATTCACGCCAGGGCCGAAGTCGGGAAAGCAATTCTCGACTGACCTTGGCCCAGCGATGTTTGTCGCCCGCTGGGATGAACCGCACCATCTCGCTGTGCGGAAGCGACTCGGCCAGATCGTCACGTTGCCGTGCCACGACAGGTACGCCGAGTGCAGCTGCCGCCCGCAATAGTCCCAGGCCGCCGCGGTGGCCGGGTAACCAAACCATCTCGGCAGCCCGTAGCCACGCCATGATGTCGGTTTGCCAGCCGACAAAACGTACCCGCACATCTTCCCGCCCCAGGGAACGAGCAAAATCCTCCAGCCAGCGTCGCAAGGAGCCGTCGCCGACGACCACGAACCACAGCGATGGATCGGTGTACTTGAGGATGTCGAAAATCCAGACGGCCTCTCGCATGCCGAAACCCGGTTCGAGCGGCCCGGCGGTTACAATCAAGCGTGATGCCTCGGGCAGCTTGGCCCGTCGTCGAACATCCGCGATGTCCGGGTCTTCGGGCGGCTCGCTTGGCGGGATTGTTGGCGGAATCACGACGATGGCGGTCCCTCGGGCCGCCGCGGCTACGTAGGCTCGCTTCTGCGATTCGCTCGCCACCACCACAGCGTCCGCCACACGGAGCAGCCGTCGATACCAGCCCCGCGCTGCCAAGCCTGAGTCATCGACCAGTAGGTGCGGCAACTGTCGATGCCATGCCCGGGAGGCCAACGCCCAACTCAAGCCCCGAGGCCCCCAGACCTGCACCAGGTCCGGCGAGGTTTGCCGAACGACGCGCAACCAATCGCGGTACATGCGAACATTCCAGGAGCGGGATTTCGGCAGCAACGTGCACGGTGCTTCCAGGCCGCCCAACCGAATCTGCCAATCTGGTGTCACGGCGAAGTGCGAAATCACACCCTGGCGGCGAAGGGCCGCCTCCAACGCCTGCCAACTACCGGCGATTCCGTCCGCCTCGGGATCCACGAACAGATGCAGGACTCGCCACATGGACGCGGTCCAATCGGACTTGCCAGTTCCGGCGGTTTGATGTTCGATGCAGCAGTATGGATACGGATTCCAAGCCATTGCTCAACGACATTCGCGTCCTGGACGCATCGCGCGTTTTGGCCGGCCCATTTTGTGGTCAGATCCTCGCCGATCTGGGGGCCGACGTCGTCAAGCTGGAGCGGCCGGGCGTCGGCGACGAAACTCGTGCCTGGGGGCCGCCCTTCCTCGGCGACTTGAGCGCCTACTTTCTCTCGTGCAATCGGGGAAAACGCTCCGTCACGCTCGATCTCGCCCGGCCGCAGGGACGGGAAATCCTTCACCAACTGCTGGATCGGTGCGATGTCCTGATCGAGAATTTTCGCACCGACAGTCTCCCAAGTTTGGGACTCACGCCGGAAGAACTTTCGACTCGACACCCGCGGCTGGTGATTTGCTCCATCTCCGGCTTCGGTCGCACTGGCCCCTGGCGCGAGCGGCCCGGATACGATTTCACCATTCAAGCGCTCAGCGGGTTGATGTCGATCACTGGGCCTGTTGAGGGGCCGCCCTGCAAAGTCGGCGTCGCCGTCACCGACATTCTCACGGGGTTGTACGCGGCCACGGCAATTCTGGCCGGCTTGAACGCCCGCAAAAATTCCGGGCACGGTTACCACATTGACCTGGCATTGATGGACTGCGCTATCGCCGCCCAAGTGAACGTGGCTCAAGCTTACCTGACCAGTGGCCAAGTCCCGCCGCGCCAAGGCAACGCTCATCTGCAAATTGTCCCATATCAACTGTTCGCCACGGCGGACCATTGGCTCGTGCTGGCGATCGGTAACGACGGCCAATGGCAGTCCTTTTGCCGTGCCGTGGGCCGCTCCGAATTGGCTCAAGATCCTCGATTCGCAACCAACGACTCCCGCGTGCTTCATCGTGAACCGCTCGTGGCGATCGTCGGCGAGATCATGAAGCAACGGACGACGGCGGAATGGCTCTCGATCTTGGAACAAGCCCGAGTCCCGCATGCCGAGGTCTGGTCTTACGATCGAGTCT
>JAOAAM010000715.1 GCA_026418875.1 Gemmataceae bacterium
GGGGGCACTGAATGAACATGGCCCGCAGTGGATCTGAATCCAAGCATCAAATGGGACGGGATAAAGAGCTATGAAAATTGCAGTCATCGGTTCGGGATACGTGGGTTTGGTCACGGCGGCCTGCTTGGCGGATTCGGGCAACGATGTGGTCGGGGTGGACATTGATGCGAAAAAGATCGACTTGTTGAACTCCGGAGGCGTTCCCATCTACGAGCCGGGGCTGCAAGAAATGATCGCCCGCAACCGGGACGCCGGCCGGTTGAGCTTCACGACTCGCTACGAGGAGGCAGTGCCACGGGCACGGATTATTTTCATCGCCGTCGGCACGCCGGAGTCGAAGACGGCGACTCGCGAGGCGGACCTGAGTTACGTTTGGTCCGCGACGGAGCAGATTGCCGCCGCTCTAAATCACCAGCCCGTTCAACCCGGATCGAAAATCGTATTGGTCAAGAGCACGGTGCCAGTCGGGACCAACGCCCGAGTTTTGCGAATCCTGGAGGAGAAAGGTTGCCGTGGGATTGACGTGGCCAGCAACCCCGAGTTTTTGAAGGAAGGAGCGGCGTTGGACGATTTTCAGAAGCCGGACCGAGTGGTCGTCGGGGTTCGGCGGCCGGAGGTGGCCGAGATTGTCCGTGAACTTTACGCCCCATTCCTCCGAACAGAGCGGCCGTTTCTCGTCATGTCGCCAGAGAGTGCGGAATTGACGAAGTACGCCGCCAACGCCATGTTGGCCACGAAAATCAGCTTCATCAACCAGATTGCAAACCTGTGCGACCGACTCGGCGCGGACATCAACGACGTGCGTCGGGGGATCGGCCATGACGCACGGATCGGTTTCCAATTCTTGTTCCCGGGACCCGGCTATGGCGGCTCGTGCTTCCCCAAAGATGTTCGGGAGATCGTGGCGACCGCCAGCAAGGTGGGCATGGACTTGACCCTGATGCGATCGGTCGATGCGGTCAACGAGGCACAGAAGATGGTTCTGCCGGAAAAAATCCTCCGCCACTTTGGACCCAACCTTGCCGGAAAGTGCCTTGCAATTTGGGGCTTGGCGTTCAAACCACGCACGGATGACATCCGCGAGGCACCGTCTCTGGTCTTGATCCGTGAACTCCTCTCGGCGGGGGCGTCGCTCCGGCTGCATGATCCCGAGGCGCTTGACAACGTTCGGGAGTACGTCGAGCGGACTTGGAGCGTCGAGAAGGGCCGCGTGGTTTACTGCGACAAACCCTACGGCGCTCTGGAGGGTGTCAACGGCCTGGCTTTGGTGACAGAGTGGTCGGACTACCGCAATCCGGACTTTGAGCTGATGCGTCGGCTGATGGCCGAACCAGTCATCTTCGATGGTCGGAACGTTTATGAGCCGGCGAAGATGGCGGAATACGGATTCATCTACTACGGTATCGGCCGCGGACGCCGCAGCATGTCGTCGGTCACTCCTGCGTGAGTTGCTGCCACTCTCGGCGGACCTGGTTAAGTCCGTACGCGCACAACTCGAATTGTTCACTCAGGCGTCGCAGGATGGGGGCCTCGTCCTGGTAGGGCGACTCCTCGAATTGGCTGGCAATCAAGTACGAACGCTTCCCCTGTGTGCAGTAATCGACGAAGGCATCTTTGCTCCAGGTTCGGCGTCGCGACCGTTCGAGAAACTCCGGGAAGATCCCGGTCCAGAAGAGGGCGAAGTCGCCGATGTGCCGATACACCTCCCGCGTGGTTCGGCCCTCCGGGGGCAGCTTTTGTGCCTCCAACAGCATATCAACCAGTTCATGCAACGGCCGACCGGCGGTGTCCCGCAAGGCGTAGATGTCATCGAAGTGGATGAACCGAGTCAAGAGCAATGACAAATAATCCACCAGGGGCGGATCAGCAACACCCAAAGTGGTCTGGAAGGTGTACTCCGTCAGTCCAGCGAACAAACGTCGAAGAGGATGATCAGTCGGTGGCATCCACATGGTGCATTTCCCTCCGTGAGGGAATTGCCGGCGCGGCTGGGACTTCTCGCGCCATCAGAAAATTCTAAGCGGCGAATTTACGTTGGCAAGGGGTCCGCGTCAATGCGGACTTTATCGGGCTGGCGTTCAGTCGGTCGCCCCGTTCCCGGTGCCGCGTGCTCGAAGTTGCTGGTTGGCGAACCACCGCCGGGTTCGCCGCGATACCGAGCGAACTGGTCGTCGGTCTCGCGACAAATCGTCCAACTTCGGAGACACACTCTGGAAATCGACGCACCGTCCGGGTGGCCAACTCAAGGGAGAGGGAAATTGATCAACCGTCCGGACCGCCACCCTGCCCACCGCCGGCTGGGCCGCCTTTTTCGAAGGGGTTGCCCGTCGTCTTCGTGGCGGCAGCTTCCTTGATCTCTTTCAGCCAGCTAACCCAACGTTGTTCCCGCTGGAAACGATCCTGGTCGGCGTAGTCGCGCCAGTAAGACCGAGCACGAAGCTTCCCATCGGGACCAAGCACGAGCATCTCCAAGCCGGTTTCGTCGGTGACGTCGCGGGATGCTCGGTTGCCTTGAATCTTCATGGTGAATCGGCCACCCTCGTAGTCAACGAGGACGTAGTTCGCCATGATGTCGACGGCCAACGTCCCCTTGACCTTGGACGAAGGACCTTTGACGGTGGTGAACTCAATGAACTGGAAGGCGTTGTCCTTCGCGGACCAGATTGGCACCCGGACGTTCTTGACTGCACGGACGAACTCGCCGCGGCCGACCGGGATGTCCTCGACCATCCATTCACCGAGAGGCTCGGCATTGGTGCCGGTCATGGGGCGGGTACGATCCAACCGCACATGACTCATCCAGGCGTGAACCTGCATGCGGGCATGGTCCGGCTTCAAGGTGTCCCGTGACTCTGGGGCAAAGGCGTACACGTGTCGATCCGCGGGTGCTCGCGCGACGGATGTGGTGGTTTCGCCATCCTTGAAGACGACCAGCGAGGGTTCACTTTGGAGCGTCTTCGCGGTGGCATAGTCGGATCGGGTCACCCGGTGCGGCTGGTTGTAATTGGGGTTCGCTGCTTGCACCTGCACTCGGTACTCGTAGCCATGGTCGGGCAAGACGTCGACGTCCATGAACCGGATGAGGATGCAATCCGGGATGGAGTCGATACTCGAAGGAGCATTGTCGGGAGTGTTGGCCGGCTCCTCCACCGTTGCTCCGCCCTTGGCGAACGGACTGACCTTCCCTTTATACTTTGAATTGCCCTTCATCCGCACCTGTCGCTGACCCTGCGCTCGAATCTTCTCGATGGTGGCCTGGATCGTGGTCAAGCGCATCTGGGGATATTCCCCACGGACGAGCTTCGGCATGGGCAAGCACAATTCCGTGTCCTTGTGCGGGATCACCATCGCGAGAGCTTCCGGGTCGGGCTGGTCTTCGTCGATTTTTTCGCGGAAGATGGGTTCGTACTTGGACACCCAATCGAAGTCGGTCCACTCCGAGACTCGCCCGTCGGGGAAGTGGATACGCCGTTGAACTTTCAGGCCCTCGAAGATGGGGAAATCTTCCGAGTTCGGATTCAACTGTTCCAGGGATTCATAACGGAGGGCATTGCGGTACTCTTCGAGTTGTTGCTTCCAAGGGAAGCTGGCTTGGACGATGATGGCTTGCAACGGTCGGACGAATTGGGCCGGGATGAAACTCCCGTTCTCGAATTTGTCGATTTCCACCGGAACGACCGTGCGGAGTGACTCGCCGCCGGCGGACCCGCCCATATTGGGGCCGCCCGCCATCATGCCGCCGCCACCGAGCATGCCAGGGCCGAAGCCTGGCCCACCCGGACCACCTGGCCCACCCGGACCACCCGGGCCGCCGGGGCCACCGAAGCCAGGAGGGCCACCAAAACCGGGCGCTCCACCCGCGCCGGGGCCTCGCCCGGGCATCCCTGGACCACCCGCCATGCCACCAGCGGGGGGCGTAGAACCGCGGGTTTTGGCCCGATTCACCAGGCTCGAGCTTTTGGCTTTTTCGCTCTTCTTCTTCACTTCATCCCGCAACACGTAGATGTGCGTGATCTCGCCGTCGTCCTTCTTCACAAAGTTGTGGACGTAAATCGTTCCACGGAAAAAGTCCACTTGATACTCGATCGGCGACAAGATCCTCGGACTGGCCCGTTTGACGTCATCGAAGGTGAAGTCGATGAAGTAGGGCAAGTTGCGGTGCGCTTCGGCAACGACTTCATTGAAGACGATCTGACCGCCTTGGAGTCCCAAGTCGATTGGTTGGGCGGCACCGCTGGAGGACTGGTCGCGCAGCCTTTGCTCGAGTTGCGAGGCTTTGTTCGCAAGGGTTTCGGCACGCTGCGACTTGCTTCCGCTGGCGAGGGCCGTCATGATGCCCCAGATGATCAACAAGACCATCACGCCGACGCCAATCGCCAGTCCGTATTTCTCGCCCTGTTCGAGCAGGATCTTCTGGAAATCGACTTTGGACTTCGCCATGGAGAACTCCGCTACCGATTGCTGATCGTGTTCCGTTTCAGCCCAACGAGGGAATCAAATTTCGGGGTCAAGGTTTTGGCCCATCGCCGGGCTTGGGAGGGTCGTTTGGTTTCGGGGGGGCCGCAGGTTGAGGCGGAGTCGGCGGTTCTGCCGCGGGCTTGTCGGCACCCGGTTTCAGTTCGTTCGGGGTCCCGGCACCCTCTGGTTTGGGCGGTGTGGGTGCGTCACTCCCCGGCGCGGCTTTCCCCGGCTCCGCGGGCTTGCTGTCGGGGGTGCCTGGATTCGGCGGAATTTCGCCCGGTTTCGGAGCGTCATTCGTCCCGGCTGGGGTCGGTTGTGCTGAGTCAATCGGCTTCGTGTTGGGATTGGTTTGATCACCGCTGGTGACCGGCTGATCGCCCTTGCCAGCCGACATCGGCGGCTTGCCCGTGCCATCTGCCGCATCGCTGCCTGGTTGGGCCGACGTCGTCGACTCACCAGGGGAAGCGGGTTCGAGGGGTTTCGGCTCATCGCCTGTCGGTTCTTCGTAGAGGTTCGCCACGCCGTACACTGTGAGTTCGACGAGGCTGAGTTGCGGCTGCTCGACGTAGACAGCCCCCCCGCCCATGCCGGGCTGTCGACCGGCCGTGCCGCCTACCGGACCGCCCGGGGCGAAACCACCCGCACCAGCAGGTCCACCCGCGGCCACATCGCCATCATCGGGCGGCAGATTGCGTCCTGCACCTGCGCCGGCGGCACCGGGTGCCGGCCCGAAGCCACCCATTCCGGGGGCACTGAAGCCAAGTCCGCCGCGCGATTCGCCGCCTCTTGCGCCACCACCCACAGCGCCTGGACCGACGCTCGCCCCACCTGAACCGGGTACCGACACCGTCGTCGCTTGACCGTAATGCCGGGTCCAGTGGTATTGCGTGAGATGGAATCGCAGCCGTTTGGAATTCGAGAAGGCGGCCAACACGTCCTGGAGATTCGCTTGGTCGACGATCATGACCACGGCGACCGGCATCCGCCGGACTTGATCCGTGACATCGATGTACCGGAGTTTCTGGATACCATTGGGGGTCAATTCACCACTCTGTCCGCCAGCGCCTGCCGGGCCGCCACCCATCATGCCCGCCATTCGCTGCATCGCCCCTTGCATCGAGCTGGGCATGCTCTGAGCGCCACCGCCGCCCATCATCGCACCGCCCTCGGACCCGTCACCGGAGCCAGCGGCCGTTGAAGTGAGCGTGCTGAATTTCGAGACGGTCGGCTTGCGGTCGGCGAGGCGGTGGCCCGCGTTGAACCCGAGTAGGATCGCATCAATTCGTTTGATCGGGACCGTCTTGGTGTTGTACCGGAGTTGGACGCGAACAATTTCCTCCGGCGGCAAATTCACGACGATGGGCACTTCAGGCAGGTTGGCCTCCTGACCCGCCGCCAACTGATCGAGCGGGAAGTCCACGGCGACTGGCTGCACCGGGCCGTCCCCCAAGGCTTTCTCGTTTAGCCAAACATCCAGGCTCAACTGGAAGATCACTTGGCGTCGACCGCTGATGTTCCTGATCTTCCCTTGTGCGAAGAACTTGCCCCGCTCCTTCTCGGTGATCGCCAAATCGATTTCGTAAAGGCGATTGCGGAGTCGCTTGGAGAACTTGGGGCCGAGCGACGATTTCGGAAGTTCTTCAGGCTTCACGTCGTTCACAACGACGAATCGGGCGGGGATGTCGTTCGCCTCGCGGAGGATGTGAAGGATTTCTCGGCGGACGCAGAGGTCCTCCAGCGACAACCAGATTTCTTCCGATGTTGGGAGTCGCGCGCTGGACCAGGAGACCGGTTGGAGTACCGCGGGCCATCCGCCGGCGAATTCGGTCGGTTTGACGATGGCGGGCATCTGCCGGTAAGCCTCGGCGTAAACTTCATCTTGGCGGTACAGGTCGCGGAAACGATCCTCGAGTTCGCTGCCGAACTTGGCGTTCGTCAACCGGGCCGTCAATTGTTCCGGGAAAGAGATAACACCCGCCTGTCGGCTAAACATTTGCCGCCAAACGATGGCGCGAATGTTGTTGACCTCGTCGAGTTGTTTTTCCAACTCCTTGATTTGGCCTTGCGTCGTTGGCGATCTTGCGCTGTCCTCAATCTTCTTGAGGGCGCTCTCATAGGCCGCCTCTTTCTCACTGATCTCCGAGCCGATCAGCACGGGCACAAGGATGACCAAGATCAAGATGAACAACGCGAAAACGCCGAGCAGGATCCAGAAGTGATGCTTCTTGAGAGCCTGCTGATCAATCTTCGCCATGAGACACTTCTCCAGGCCTTGAAATAGTCGAACGCTGATCGACGAAGTCAGTTTTTTCGCGGATTACTTCGTCGAGCTATCAACACCGAGAGGCTCGCGCCAGACGAACATCATGACGAACTCGTACCGGTTCCGATTGGAAGGTCGGGCCAAATTCGCGCTGCCGGGCGGTTGCCCCAAACCGGGAGTGGAGGGGGTTGTCGCACCGGCACCACCTGCCGCGGACATGGGGGGTGGAGCCGCGGCACCTGCTCCGCCGCCACCGCCGACACCGACGGGTCCGCTGCGCAGAAGGGCCATCTGCCCGCCGGCACGAGAGGCGTAGCCACCCATGCCCTCGCCCCCACCGGCCATCATCCCGGCACCGGCACCGGCGGCGGCACCCGCACCCAACGGTGCCCAACTGGCTCGTTCTGCTTTGACAATGCTCGCCACGCCACCGGCATCGCCCCCGCCACCCGCCTGGAACATGGCGCTGGCACCGCCCATGCCTTCGCTCTCGCCCCCACCATAACGACCACCACCGCTCCCTCCGCCCAGCAATGAGCGAAGATGGCTGCCGCTGATAATCTCAAACGCGCCCGGTTGCGGGTTGGGGACCTGCCGCCACTTGTACAAGAACGCGTGGCTGATTCGGCCTTCGATCGGGTCGGGGAACGGTCCTTTCGTGATCGCCTCGCCCTTCGATGTCTCCGAGAAGGGGACAAGCCCTTTGCCGAATCCTAGCCGGTTCGTGTTGAACACGATCGTGTCAAGCAGGAAATTGCGGCCGTTCAGATTATACGTGTGTCCGCGCACCTCCACGATCCAGCCTGGACCTTCGGGCAAGGCCTCGCTGTACTTGGTCTGCGGTTGACCGTCGGGACCATACGGAACAAACAAATCGAGGCTGCTCTTGATGTCCTCTTGGGACTCGTCCATCATCCGCTTCTGGACCATCTGGTAGAAGGCTTTCAGGTCGTCCACGTACATCGTGAATACGCCTTCCACGTCGATGTTGATGAGGTGGCGCAGGTGTTCGTCATCCATTGGCCGGTCGGCCACGTTGCTGTCGCCTAACCATCGACGCTGGAACTGTTCCGCCGCTTCCCTGGCGGCTGGGGTGACATACTTTTTCTGGTTGACGTTGAAACGAGGCCGAGCCTGAGTGAAATCGAACATGTTGCTGCCGTCGGGCCGCGGCAGAGTCTGGCTGATAAACTCGTTCAAACGGATCCAATTGCTCCGTTCGTCGGTGCCCGCGATGATACTTTTCACATCGCGCGCCGCCGTGTCAATGTCCCGCCGCCGCTGT
Source organism: Gemmataceae bacterium (assembly GCA_026418875.1). Taxonomy (GTDB): domain Bacteria; phylum Planctomycetota; class Planctomycetia; order Gemmatales; family Gemmataceae; genus CAKZUU01. Next base: position 8,010 of record JAOAAM010000715.1, read on the forward strand.
TCCGCCGCGCTCTTGTTCTGTTGCGCTGCTTTTACCGCGCCCTCGACTTTCAGGCACGCATCGGCCACCTTGTCCCCGCGATATTTGTCCGGGTCCTTGGGTTGACCCAACGATTGGCTTTTCATCCCGAAGCCGAGCGAGACGACACCCACGCCCAACAGCATCGCGGCCGCCGCAGCCACACTCCAAGGCTTCTTCGCCCGGATCATTCGATCGATGCGGATTTCGTGAGGCAAAAGGTTGGTGGTCAATCGGGCGAGATTCAACCCCTGCAAGCACAGGCCATATGCCACCGGGAACGTCAGGATGTGCTCCGCGAAAGCCGGCGCCGAGACCACGGCATCACCACTGAGGCGCTCCATCACGTTGGGTCGGCGAACATCCAGCCCCAACTTTTCGGCCAGGAATTTCTGCAAACCCGGCAGTCGGAAGGCGCTCCCCAACCCCACCATGAATGCGATATGGGCATCGCGGTGGGTGTTCGTGAAATAACCTAGCGACCGCTGAACCTCATTCACAAAGTCGGTCAGCACGGGCTTGAGGGCTTTCAGGATTTTGGCGAGGTCGGGCGACTTGGCCGCATTCCGCTTGAGATGCTCCGCCTTGGCGAAAGTCAGTTTCATCTCTTTCGTCAACGCCCGGGTGAAGTGATTCCCGCCAATCGGAATCGGGCGCTGCCAAATGATCCGATCGCCGTCGGTGATAATCAGGCTGGAGTTGTCGGTGCCGATGTCCAGAGCGACGGCGCACCGTTTCTTGCCGGGGGGCGTATCATCGGGAACTTCGACGTTTTCCTCGAGCGTGCCGTCTGCCTTCCGTCGGAGCAGGTCGTAGGACACATAATTGCACAGTGCCAGCTGTGCCATCTGAACGATGTGGACCTCGATATTGGCTGCCTGGAAGTGGTGGAGGAAGCGGTTGATGAGGTCCCGCTTCATGGCGAACAGACCGATCTCCGTATCCATGGCGAAGCCATCGGTGACGGTTCCGGAGCCGATCTTCTGGAAGTCCCAGACCACTTCCTCAAGCGGGAAGGGAATCTGCTGTTTCGCCTCGAATCGAACGATGTCGGCGATCTTCTTCTCTTCGACGGGCGGCAGTTTGACGAACCGTGCCAAACCGCTTTGGCCCGCGACGCTCATCGCCACGATGTCGCCCTTGATCGAATTTCGCGAAAGGAAGGTTTCGAGAGCTTCACGGGTCAGCTGATCGGGGTCGGCATCTGGTTGGCTAAGGATCTTCGGGTGCTCGATGTAATCGAAGGCGGTCGCTGTCAACGTCCCGTCGATCATTTCCAGCCGCAGCGCCTTCAGGGCGCATTGGCCCACATCGATTCCCCATACGCCTTGCTTGATTGCCATGAGTCTTGATTTCCTCCCGGAACCTGAGGGGTGCCGGCCGATTCGTTCAGACTGATGGGAACATATCGCCTTAGGGTCGCCTACGTTTTACGGTACCATCCACTCGACCATACTGTCAACAGGGCGGGACGCGATTTCCCAGGCGGAATAAATCCTGTCCCCCGCAAACTTCTTTCACTCGGTTCATCCGCCCCTCCGTTGCTCTACGACGCTAAACGTCGTTGGAAAGGGATCGTTGGCGAGAATCGGCCGACCGTATCAACCTTATCCACGGATCAAGCTGGTTGGGTTGGCCCGCTGTCCAGCCCGCGCAACACATCATGGCCACCGTTGACCAGTATCTCATCGGCGAGTCGTCGCCCAAGATCGGCGGCTTGGTCCGTTGGTCCAGCAAGTCGTGCATCTAATCGCCGATTCCCCTGCGGATCCAGCACCGAACCGGTCAGCGTCAGAGTCGCCCCCGTCACCACGGCCAGCGCTCCGAGTGGGACCGCGCAGCCCCCGCCCAGGGCGGCGAGGAACGACCTCTCGGCCGTCACGGCGGCAAAACTTGCAGGGTCGTTCAACCGTGCGACCGTTTCTAGGGTTTCCGCATCGTCGGCACGGCATTCCAATCCGAGTGCCCCCTGTCCCACGGCAGGCAACATCCAGCCCCCATCCAGCACTTCGGCCATCCCCTCGGTTCGCCCCAGCCGGCGTAGCGCGGCCTCGGCTAGGATCATGCCGTCCCATCCCTCCTCATGCAGCTTCCGCAACCGGGTGTCGACGTTGCCCCGAAGTTCCACAAGCTGAAGGTCCGGACGACGGTAGCGGATCATTGCCCGCCGCCGTTGGCTTCCGGTGGCGAGCACGGCACCCGCAGGCAACTCGTCGAAGCGGCGGTGCCGCTCCGAGACGAACACATCAAAGGGCGACGCACGGGGAGGGACGGCAGCCAGGGTCAGCCCTTCGGGTTGCGTCGTCGGGAGATCCTTCAAGCTGTGAACCGCCAGATCCGCCTCGCCCCGGAGTACGGCTTCTTGGATTGCCTTGGTGAACAAACCCTCGCCGCCGATGGCCGTCAGCGGTTGCTGCGACAGGACGTCACCACGAGTCCGAACGATGACTAGTTCCGCATGGTGACCCAACGCGCGCAGTTTCTCCGAAATGTGGTTCGCTTGCCACAGAGCCAGCGGGCTGCCGCGGGTACCGATGCGAATCGTTCGGCTCATCGAGTGATCAGTTTCGATACCTCAGAACACGCAGAACCATCGCCCTTCGTTCCCAAGCCCCGCGTGGTGCGCATCCGTCGGGAGGGCTTTCGCCGACATCGTGGTCAGGTCATGTCGGGGCGAGAATGGCCAAAGCCTCGTCCAATGATGTCACGAGCGACCTCCGTGCGGGGCATCGCTCCTGGCGTGTATGATAAGCACCAGATTCAAAACCGAAAGTGGAGGCAGTGTGAAAGGGCGGATTCACTCGACCACCATCCTGGCGTTGAAGCACAAAGGTCAAGCGGCCATCGGCGGAGACGGACAGGTCACCTTGGGCCAAGTCGTCTTGAAGAGCGATGCCCGCAAGATCCGACCGCTGTACGACGGTAAAGTGTGGTGCGGCTTCGCCGGGGCTGCCGCCGACGCCTTCACGCTTTTGGAGCGATTCGAGGCCCGGCTGAAGGATCATCAAGGGAGCGTCCCGCGAGCGGCTGCGGAACTGGCCAAGGACTGGCGGATGGATCGGGTCTTGCGTCGCTTGGAGGCGATGCTGATCGCCTTGGACCGCGACCACCTGCTGATCGTCGGGGGGACCGGCGACGTGATCCAACCGACCGATCACATCGCCGCCATCGGTTCCGGTGGGAGCTATGCCTTGGCCGCCGCTCGGGCCTTGGTCCAGCACTCGTCGCTCACCGCGGCGCAGATCGTCCGCGCGTCGTTGGAGATCGCCGGCGATCTCTGCATTTTCAGCAATCGCAACATCGAAGTGCACGAACTGACATGATCCCGTCCGGACCGTCGCGTCCGAACCACCGATTGCCGTCTTTCTCAGGAGCCATTCATGAAGGCGCTGACGCCGCGACAGATTGTTGCCGAATTGGATCGATACATCGTGGGTCAAGAGGCGGCTAAGCGAGCCGTCGCCATCGCCATCCGCAATCGTTGGCGTCGCCAGCAGTTGCCCCCCGAGTTGCGCAAAGACGTGACGCCGAAAAACATCATCATGATCGGACCCACCGGCGTGGGCAAAACCGAAATTGCCCGCAGACTGGCGGAACTCGTCGGTGCGCCGTTCCTCAAAGTCGAAGCCACGAAGTACACCGAGGTCGGCTACGTTGGTCGCGATGTCGAGAGCATGATCCGCGACCTCACGGAGATCGCCGTCGGCATGGTCAAACAGCGAAAGCGGCAGCAAGTCGAAAGCGAGGCCGCCTCGAAGGTCACCGAACGATTGCTCGACCTGCTATTTCCGCAAGCCTCAGTTTGGGATCCGGAGGACGCGGAGGAGAACGATCGCCGAAAACGAACCCGGGACAAAATGAGGGCGCGACTCGAAGCTGGCGAATTCGAGGAGCGGAAAGTCGAGCTGCAAGTCGAGCAGAAATCGTCGCCGATTCAGATTCTTGGGGCAGCGGGCGTCAGCATGGAGCAGATGGAGTCCGAACTGCAAAGCATGTTCGACCGCATCTTGCCCAAGGGCCAGCAACGCCGGGAGGTGACGGTGCGTGAGGCGCGCCGCATCCTGCTGGAGCAGGAAGCTGATGCGTTGATCGACAAACAGAGCCTGCGGGAAGAGGCCGTCGAGTTGGTCGAAAACCACGGCATCATTTTTATCGACGAGATCGACAAAGTTGCCGGGAGCGGTGGCGGCCACGGACCTGATGTTTCACGGCAAGGGGTGCAGCGTGATCTGCTGCCGGTGGTCGAGGGAACGACCGTCAACACCCGTCAGGGGCCTGTGCGAACCGATCATATCTTGTTCATCGCCGCGGGCGCGTTCCACGTCTCGAAGCCTTCGGATTTGATGCCGGAATTGCAAGGACGCTTTCCCATTCGGGTCGAGTTGACCGACCTGACCCGAGATGATTTTCTCCGCATCCTGACGGAGCCGAAGCACTCGCTGACTCGGCAGTACGCCGAGTTGCTGGCGACGGAGGGCGTTCGCTTGCAACTCACCCCAGACGCTGTCGAGGCCATCGCGGACATTGCGTACGAGGTGAATCGAACGACGCAGAACATCGGAGCGCGGCGATTGCATACGATCATGGAAAAGGTGGTCGAGTCCGTGAGCTTCGACGCCCCCGATCTGGAGACCAAAGAGTTGACGATTGATTCGGCCTACGTCCGAGGGAAACTGACGCCCCTGTTGCAGCGTGAAGATTTGACCAAATTCATCCTTTGAATTTACGAATTGCTGCCGATGACCTGTCGAATGGCTGCCGACCTCGGCCGGGGAAGCGGGTCTTAAAATCGGGGACCGCCATGACCGTGGACATCGTGGAAGATCTGCCGCGCTGGCCGCAACGCCCCGTGGACGCCCACAAGGGGACATTTGGCCACGTGTTGGTCGTGGCGGGCAGCCGGGGGATGTCGGGGGCAGCGGTGCTATGCGGCACGGCGGCGCTGCGTGGCGGCTCCGGGACTGTGCAGATCGCTGTGCCCGAGACAATTCAGTCGACCGTCGCCGTCGGTCAAGTTTGTGCAACGACGGCAGGCCTACCGGCCACCGAGCAGGGGCAGTTCGCGCCGCATGCTCTGGGGCCGCTGATTCGTCTTGCGGCCAACGCGGACGTGCTCGCAGTCGGCCCTGGTCTGGGACGAGGCCGAATCGTTCAACACATCGTCTCCGGACTCGTGGGATCCGTGTCTTGCCCGATCGTGCTCGACGCGGATGGCTTGAATGCTCTGGCACCAGTCGCCGCGGATTGGCGGCCTCGATGTCCTGCCGTGTTGACGCCTCACCCGGGTGAGTTCGCCCGTCTGGTTGGGGTAGACACCTCCAGCGTGCAACAGCGGCGGCAGGAATGGGCAATCCGCTTCGCGGCCGATCATCAAGTTGTTCTGGTGCTCAAAGGATACCAAACTCTGGTCACTGATGGCCGTCGGTTGTACGTCAACCGCACGGGGAATGCTGGAATGGCCACGGGGGGAAGCGGCGACGTTCTCACCGGTCTGATCGCCGCCTTGATCGGGCAGGGGATGCCTTTGTTTGAAGCCGCTCAACTCGGCACTCACTTGCATGGTCTGGCCGGGGATCTCGCCCGCGACGAGTTGGGCGAAACCTCGTTGATCGCCTCCGACTTGCTCGCTTACCTTCCTCGGGCATTCCTTCGCTTATCCCGGCAGCCGTGAGGGAATCACGCCATTTCATGAGGACACAGGATGCGATTCCTCTGCCCTACTTGCTCGGAACCCATCATCATCTCGGACGAACTGGCAGGTCGTAGCACGAACTGTCCGTTGTGCCGTGCCTCAATCACGGTCCCGCCGCTCTTCTCGTCCGGTGCATCGTCCGCGATCGGTGACCTCGGCAGGGTCGAAAGGGTGCCTCGTCCTGACGACGCCATGAGCGACGAAGCTGGCTCACGACCAAACGGTGAGCGACATCCCGACGCCGACTCAGCCGACCGGGGGATCAGCATCCCGCTGTCGTCGGATTACGCACGGTGGGTCCCGCCGGTCTTGTTGGGCCTCGTCGTCCTGCTCACCCTCTTTTTCGACTGGAACGGGGCTTTCCCGGGAGGGCATGCCGTCTACACCCAAGGTGCTTTCCGAGCGCTGTTCGGCAGGATCTACATCGATCCGGACGGCGAGAACGTTTTCAAGGCGAATCCGGTCAAACCGCCCGAGGGGCAAGTCCCCTTGAAAGACCAGGTGCGGTCGAATTTGTTACTTCTGCTGATTATTCCGCTAATTTTCGTGACTTTCGCCGCCGCAGTCTTGGTGGCAGCGTCGCCCGAGCAAGTGATGCGCCGGCTCCCC
>JAOAAM010000759.1 GCA_026418875.1 Gemmataceae bacterium
CTCCCGGAGCGATGCCGCCGTGCGGCGGCGCCCCCAGCTTGAAGGCGTTGATCATCCCGCCAAAACGCCGGTCCACCTCCGCCTTGCTGTAGCCGGCAATCTCGAAAGCCCGATACATGATGTCCGGCCGATGATTGCGGATCGCCCCCGACGATAGCTCCACCCCGTTGCAAACAATGTCGTACTGAAACGCCTTGATCGTCAGCGGATCCTGCGTGTTCAACGCCTCCAGACCGCCTTGCGGCATCGAGAAGGGATTGTGGCTGAACGTCACCTTCCCTTCCTCGTCCAACTCGAACATCGGGAAGTCGACAATCCAGCAAAACTTGAACACGTCTTTCTCTGCCAAGCCCAATTCATGACCCAATTCGCGGCGGATGTTGCCCAAGAACTTCGCGACCTTGTCCGCATCGACATCCGCGGCGAAGAAGATCGCATCGCCCGGCTTCGCCTCGCAAGTGCGCAACAAGGGTTCCTGAAGCTCCGGCGTAATCGCCTTGGCCAGCGAACCTTTCAGCGTCCCGTCTGACTGCACGGTGACCCAAGCAAGTCCGCCCAGCCCCTCCGTCTTGGCTCGCGCATCCAATGTGTCGAAGAATCGCCGGGGCTTGTCGGCACAACCGGGGATAGGCAAAACGCGCACCGTCTTGCCCGACATGAACCCGATGGCCCCTCGGCCGAGCAAGTCCGTGGCCTCACGAATTTCCAGGGGCACGCGCAAATCGGGTTTGTCTGACCCATATTTGAGCATCGCTTCGTGGTAGGGAATGCGGGGAAAAGGTGCCGGCGTCATGCGCATGTCCGGCCGAAATTCCGGAAACAACCCCGTGAATAACCTCTCCATCGCCGCGAACACGTCGTCCTGTGTGACGAAGCTCATCTCCAGGTCGAGTTGATAGAACTCCCCCGGCGACCGATCGGCCCGGGCATCCTCGTCCCGGAAGCACGGCGCGATCTGGAAATAGCGGTCGAACCCGGCCACCATGAGCAGTTGCTTGAATTGCTGCGGTGCCTGCGGCAGCGCGTAAAACTTCCCGGGGTGGACACGCGAAGGAACGAGATAATCGCGTGCCCCCTCCGGGCTGGAACTGGTCAAAATTGGGGTCGAATACTCCAGGAAGCCCATCTCCATCATGCGGCGACGGATGCTCGCGATCACCTTCGACCTCAGAACGATGTTCTGATGCAGCTTGCTCCGCCGCAAGTCCAGGAAGCGGTAACGCAAGCGCAGTTCCTCGGGCACCTCGTCCTCGGGAAACACGGCGAACGGAAGCTGCCCGCCGTACTCCTCGCAGCCGTACATCGGCCCCAGGACTTCGTACTCGCTGACGATGACCTCGATTTCACCCGTCGGCATCTTCGGGTTGATGTTGCCCTCACCTCGGGCCACCACCTGGCCATCCACTCGGATCACGGTTTCTTTCGGCAGACGGCTGACCGCATCGAGGAAGGGGGCGTCCTTGGGGATCAGCAACTGGGTGATGCCGTAGTGATCGCGAAGATCCAAAAACAGCAAGCCCCCGTGATCCCGCTTGTTATGGATCCACCCCGATAGCCGGACGGTCTTGCCGGAGTCGGACAAGCGCAATTCCCCACAGGTGTGGGAGCGGTAACGATGCATCACTGGCCGGTCCTCGGCTCGGTCCCGATTCAAACTCAGGTAGTATCCTTAAAACGGACGCGGCAACGTGACAAGGTTGGACAAGGTCTCGATGCCCCGGCGATACTGCGAGTCGGTGGCTCCTCGCTCCCCAGCAACGACAAACAAACCGCAGTAACGAACACCGGCGATCAGCCTGAGACGTGCCACTCGCGCAGCGCTTTTCTCGTGACCCAAGTGCCCAACCCCAAGGCGAGGAGGCCGACAACCACGGCATAGGCGGCAATCATCGACAAGACGCTGCCGAGCTGTCCAGCGACGGCCAGGGTGAGGATCGTCACCCCGGCGAGCAGTACCGCCGTCGGCAGGATGGGGTCATGGCCATGTGCGCGTAGCAGGGCGGCTTGAGCCAGGAAGATGTGCAAGGCGACCACGGCGAGGACCAGCAGGACGAGCGGCCAAGGTGCCAGCAGGGGTTGCGTTGGAATCGCTTCCGAGGGGCCAGATCGAGAGGGGCCGTCGGCTATCGTTTTGGCGGGAGCCTGAGCCGACCCGAGCCAGCGCCCCAACGTGGATGGGTCCGCCGCTTCGTGGTGCAGCCACGTCGAGACGGCGATCAGCGTCCCCCCGATGGCGAGGATGAACGCCGTCGAGCGGGTCAGGACGGCCCGGAACG
>JAOAAM010000796.1 GCA_026418875.1 Gemmataceae bacterium
CCGTTAAGCTCCCCCTGACGCTCCCCAGCCGCGTTCTCCCGCATGCCGTGACTGGCCAAGGCATCGGGCAGGGCTAACAATGAGGGTAGATCGCATCGGCAAAAGCAGTTGTTCACCGTCCACGAGGCCCGCATGGCTTCCGCCACCGTGTCGTCTTCCACCGCGTCCCCACCCCGATCTGCCCCGGCCATGTCGGCCAAGCCCTGGTATGTCCGTGTCCTCCAATCGACCGTCGGCGCGAAATTCATCGTCGCCCTGACCGGCTTGGCCCTGACCACCTTCGTCATCTTCCACATGCTGGGCAATTTGCAGATCTACCTTGGCCGTGATGCGTACAACTCGTACGCCCAAGCCCTCCACAAACTCGGCCCGCTGTTGTGGGTCGCTCGGGGCGGGCTTCTCATCTGCGTGGTCGTGCATCTGGGCCTGGCTTTGAAACTGAAGCGACGCAATCTCGATGCCCGGCCCCAACGCTACGTCGCCGAACGCACGAAGCGTGCCTCGTTGCCCTCTCGAACTATGGTCCTGACCGGGCTGGCGATCCTGGCGTTCATCATCCTTCACCTCGCCCACTTCACTTTCGGGCTGGCACCGATCGCCACGACGGTCGACGACAAGGGGATGCTGGTCAACTATCGCGACCTGGTCGATCCGAAGTGGAAAGATCCCCTCGACCCGAGGGCAACCCGGCACGACACCTACCGCATGTTCATCGAAGGGTTCCGCGACCCGGTGATGGTCGGTGTCTATGTCGTGTGCCAATTGCTCTTGGGCATGCACCTGATCCACGGTGTCCGCAGTGCCTTGCAGAGCTTGGGAATCAACAGTCCGAAGTGGAACCGCTTGCTGGACGGACTGGCCGTCGGCGTCACGCTGGCGGTCGTCGGCGGCAACGTGATGATGCCGGTCTCCGTGCTGGCGGGCTTCATCGGTACCGACGTGCCCTGACCGCAAGCCCCTGGTGAGCGCGCCGTCCGGCTCGCGGTTCTCTCCGTAGCAAGCCACCTTCAGTTGAGGCAGCCATGTCTGAGATCAAGTTGGATTCCAAGGTGCCCAGCGGCCCACTCGCCGAGAAGTGGGATCGGCACCGCTTCGAGATGAAGCTGGTCAACCCAGCCAATAAGCGGAAGTACCATGTGTTGGTCGTCGGCACAGGACTGGCCGGGGCATCGGCGGCGGCCACCTTGGCGGAACTCGGCTACACCGTCGAAACCTTCTGCTACCAGGACAGCCCCCGGCGAGCGCATAGCATCGCCGCCCAAGGGGGGATCAACGCCGCCAAGAACTACCAGAACGACGGCGACAGCATCTACCGCCTCTTTTACGACACGATCAAGGGCGGCGATTTCCGTGCCCGGGAGGCAAACGTCTACCGCCTCGCCCAGATCAGCGTGAACATTATCGATCAGTGCGTGGCCCAAGGGGTGCCCTTCGCGCGAGAATATGGCGGGCAGTTAGCCAATCGGTCGTTCGGCGGCGCACAGGTATCCCGCACCTTCTACTGCCGCGGTCAGACTGGGCAGCAACTGTTGCTCGGTGCGTACCAGGCCATGTGCCGGCAAATCGAACTCGGGAAGATCAAGCCCCACACTCGCACCGAGTTGCTTGACATCGTCATCATCGACGGTCAGGCCCGCGGCATCGTCTGCCGCAATCTTGTCAGCGGCGAAATCCGCTCCTACGTCGGCGATGCAGTGGTACTGGCAACGGGCGGCTACTCCAACGTCTTTTTCCTTTCGACCAACGCCATCCCGTGCAACGTGACGGCGACCTTCCGCGCCTACAAGCGGGGGGCACTGTTCGCGAACCCGTGCTTCACGCAGATCCACCCCACCTGCATCCCCGTTAGCGGCGACCATCAGTCCAAACTGACGTTGATGTCCGAATCGCTGCGGAACGACGGCCGAGTTTGGGTACCGAAAAAGAAGGGCGACACCCGCCACCCTAACAGCATCCCCGAAGACGAGCGGGATTATTTCCTGGAGAGGAAGTACCCGAGCTTCGGCAACCTGGCCCCCCGGGACATCTCCTCGCGCTCGGCAAAGGAAGTGTGCGACGAGGGGCGGGGCGTGGGACCGGGTGGCCGAGGCGTCTACCTCGATTTCGCCGATGCCATCCGCCGCGACGGCAAGGCGAAGATCCGCGAACGCTACGAAAACCTCTTCGAGATGTACGAACGCATCACCGGAGAAAATGCGTACGAGCAACCGATGCGCATCTACCCCGCACCGCATTACACCATGGGCGGGCTTTGGGTCGATTACAACCTGATGAGCAACATCCCCGGACTATTCGTGCTGGGCGAGGCCAACTTCTCCGATCACGGGGCCAATCGCTTGGGGGCCAGCGCCCTGATGCAAGGATTGGCCGATGGCAATTTCATCCTGCCCTACACCATCGGCGATTACTTCGCCAGCGGGAAGAAGCTGGGGCAAGGGAACCGCCCGCCGTTGGACCACCCCGAGTTCCGACGGGTCGAGGCGGAAGTCACGGATCGCATCAAACGGCTGATCGCCTGCAAAGGCAAACGCACCCCGACCGAGATCCATCGCGAAGTCGGCCGGATGATGTGGGACTATTGCGGCATGTCGCGCAGCGAGGCGGGCCTGAAGCACGTCCTTCAGAAACTGCCGGAGTATCGCGAATCGTTCTGGCGCGATGTCCACGTCCCGGGAACCGGTGAAGAATTGAACATTTCGCTGGAGCGTGCGGGGCGAGTCCTCGACTTCATCGAGTTCGCCGAGTTGATGGCCCTGGATGCCCTGACGCGGAACGAGTCGTGCGGCGGGCATTTCCGTGAGGAATACCAGTTCACGGAAGAAGAGGCGAAAGCCGACCCCACGGGCAAAACGATCAAGGGTGAGGCCAAGCGCGACGACGAGAATTATTGCCACGTCGCGGCGTGGGAGTATCGAGGACCGGGCGAGACCCCGGTGTTGCACAAGGAGCCGCTCGTGTTTACGGAAGTGAAACCGACGTTGCGGAGTTATAAGTAGTCGACCCGCCGTTTGGGGTGTTCCCCGCATTCGTGGAAACAACGAGAACCGACATTGGAATTTCTGGCGTGACCTCAACCATGAACCTGAAATTACACGTTTGGCGACAGAAGAACGCGAACAGCCCGGGCCGGATGGTGACCTACGAGGCGAAAAACATCAGCCCGGACATGTCGTTTTTGGAAATGTTGGACGTGGTGAACGAGGACTTGATTCACCGCGGCGAAGAGCCGATCGCCTTCGACCACGACTGCCGGGAAGGAATCTGCGGCACGTGCAGCCTGGTCATCAACGGCATTCCGCACGGCGGCTTCCGCGCGACGACCGCCTGCCAGATCCACATGCGGAAGTTCAAGGACGGCGACGAGATTTACATCGAGCCGTGGCGCGTCGGCCCCTTCCCCATCGTTCGGGACTTGATGGTGGATCGCTCGGCCTTCGATCGCATCATTCAGGCAGGCGGCTACATCTCGGAGAACACGGGTGGTGCGCCCGACGGCAACGCCATCCCCATCCCGAAGGAGAAACAAGAGACGGCGATGGATGCCGCGGCCTGCATCGGCTGCGGGGCGTGTGCCGCCGCCTGCAAGAACGGCTCCGCGATGCTGTTCGTCGCCGCCAAAGTCTCGCACCTGGCCAATTTGCCCCAAGGCCAACCCGAACGCTTCCGCCGTGTCCTCCGCATGGTCGAGCGGCACGACCTGGAGGGGTTCGGCAGTTGCACCAACCAATCGGAGTGCGAGGCGGTCTGCCCCAAGGAAATCAGCGTCAAGTTCATCGCCCAACTCAACCGCGACTACCTGCGGGCGTCGTTGATGTCGGCCCGGGACGCTGAGTGACGCCATGCGGCCGCTGGGTCGAACCGGGCTGATCGTTTCCCGCGTAGGGCTGGGGCTGGCGGCCCTGGGCCGACCCGGGTACATCAATCTCGGCCACGCCGACGACCTGAACCACTCCTACGACGTCGAAGCCATGCAAGCCCGTGCCCATGCGGTTCTGGATGCCGCCTGGGACCTGGGCGTTCGCTACTTCGATGCGGCCCGATCTTACGGTCGGGGCGAGGAGTTCTTGGGGACGTGGTTGGCGGCCCGCCGCATCGATCCAGCCCAAGTCGTCGTCGCCTCGAAATGGGGCTACACCTACACGGCGGGCTGGCATGTCACCGCGGAGAAGCACGAAGTCAAGGAACACAGCCGGGCCGTGCTTGATCGCCAATTCGCCGAGAGCCAGGGCTTTCTCGGCCCGTACCTGGACATTTATCAGATCCACTCGGCGACGCAGGAATCCGGGGTGCTGGAAAATGCGGAGGTGATTCGCCGGCTGCGCGAGTTGCGTTCACAAGGGGTGAAGATCGGACTGAGCTTGAGTGGTCCACGCCAAGCCGACACCCTTCGCCGGGCAATGGAGTTGGATTTGTTCGACGTGGTGCAAGCGACCTGGAATTTGTTGGAACCGTCGGTCGGCCCGGCCCTGGCAGAGGCCCACCGTGCCGGGATGGGCGTCGTCGTCAAGGAGGCGCTTGCCAACGGCCGGTTGACCGAGCGGAACCATGAGCCGGATTTCGCCCCGAAGCTTCAGAAATTGCGCCAATTGGCCGAGCGGCACGGCGTTGGCGTGGATGCGATCGCCCTGTCGGCCGTCATCGCTCAACCCTGGGCCGACGTCGTCCTCAGCGGGGCGGCCACCGTGCAACAGATTCGGTCGAATTGCCAAGCACTTGCCGTCGCCTGGACCGACGACATCGCGGACTTCGCCGGCATGGCGGCGTTTGCCGAGCCTGCGGAAGTGTACTGGAGCAAGCGATCCGCCCTGCCGTGGAACTGAGGCCGCGGCAGCCGGCCGACACGGCGACGGACCAACGTGGCGACGGATCAACGCGGCAACGGACCAACACGGCGACGGGCCAATGCGGCGACGGTTGTCAGGACCGCTTCGTCGTCGAGGCGGGTTGATCCAGCCGGGGGCTTGGTCGCCTCAGTTCAACACCCCCTCCTTGGTTTCCTCGATCAAGTGCTGGACGACGGCTTTCAAGTCGCCGGTCCGTTCGTAAACCTCGATTTGGCGATCGGCGCTGGAGCCGTGCTCCATGATGCGGTAGGCGTAGCGCACCTCGTCGCGGATGCCGAGATCATCGACGGCATCGCGCAAGAACCAGTCGATCAACTCATGCAACAGTTCCCGGGCGGGGACTTCGATTTGTTTGCCCAAGTCGATCAATTTGCCATCCAATCCGTATCGCACGGCCCGCCACTTATTTTCCTCGATCAACTCGGTCGGGTAGACGCGGAAGGTGAGGTTGTCGCGTCGCAGCTTCCAAAGTTTCGCGACGATGCCTTGGAACAACGCGGCGATGCAAACGGCTTCATCGACCCGGGTGCACACGTCGCAGATGCGGAATTCGAGGGTGGGGAACTTCCAATTCGGTCGAACGTCGTACCACAGCTTGGTTCCGTCGGGGATGCAGTGGGTTTGCACCATCGTCTCGACCATGGAATTGAGTTCCGCCCAGTCCTTGAAGCGGGGCGGGATGCCGGAGCGGGGGAAGTGACGGAAGATGATGTTGCGGTACGATTTCAACCCGGTGTTTCGCCCCATCCAGAACGGGGACGACGACGCCAGGCACAGCACATGCGGAGCGAAATACCGGGCGACATTCATGGCATCGATGAGGAACTCGCGATCTTCGATGCCGATGTGGACGTGGGTGCCGAAAATCAGCAATTGTTGGGCGAGGTCTTGCATATCCTGCTTCACGCCCAAGTAGCGCTCGAAGGGGGTGATTTCCTGCTTTTCCCAACTGGAGAAGGGGTGCGTCCCGGCCGCGGCGATGGCCAGCCCGTTTTTTGAGGCCAACTCCATGATGTGTCGGCGGAGCTTGATGAGTTCGGCACGAGCCTCGGCGGGGGTGCGGCAGACTTGTGTCCCTACCTCGACCATCGACTGATGCATCTCCGCTTTCACCTGCTCACGCAAGGTGAGCCGGCCCTCCTCGAGAATCTGCGTGATGTACGAACGCAGCTCGCCGGTGGCGGGGTCGATGATCTGGTACTCTTCCTCGATGCCGATGGTCAGACTGGGGGCTTTCATGGGTTGCTCGGAGACTCAGGGGAACACGAACACCTGCACGCCATCATAGTCGAAAGTCGCCGCAAGTTGCCGCCGACTCGGGTTTCATCGGGGTTCGACCAGAAACGTGGGGACGGTGGAGCCGCCTCCCGCCGTCACGTTCAACAGCGCTTCCGTCGAGATCCGCGTCAACACGCCTTGAACCGTCGAGCTGAACGTCACGAACGGGTTGGTGTCCAGCATCCGGTCGAGGACGTGCAGCGTGCCATCGTGGTAACTGGGAAATGGCTCGCGCGGCAGAGCAATCCGTCTTTGGACGATCGATGGCTCGGCGAGGGCCTTGCTCACCGCCGCCTGCCATTCGCTCTCGCCGACGGTCCAGCCCAGAACGTTCCCCTTGCCGCCGTAATCATCGTTCGGCTTCAGCA
>JAOAAM010000237.1 GCA_026418875.1 Gemmataceae bacterium
CCCGCCGTGGCCGTGAAAGTAAACCTTCATCGAGCCGGACTGAACGTAATCCAAGTTGATGTCGAAGGCCAAGTAGGATAGGACGACGACCGCGGCGACTAGCAACAGGCGGATCTCCTCGACCGTCTTGATGAGGATGGCCGATGCCGCGAACATCAGCACGATCTTGAGATATTCCATGAACCATTTTTCGGCGGCCTCTTCGTGTTGCGCCAAGTACGTGGTGATGGCGATCCACGCTCCGAAAAGAAACATGACATAGTGTCCGCGGCCGAACATCGGTCGAATCGGGGTGGGCGGACGGGAGTCGGGCAACCCGCCAATCGCCGACAAAAACGCCGCGAACAGCGTGGCCAAGCCGACGTAATACGACCAAGCCAAACCTTCGGGCAACACCCAAACCCAAAGTTCCTGCGGCCGCAACAAGGCGAAGATGTAATAAACGAGCACCCCATAAATGGGATTCAGCAGGTAGACGCCCAGAGTCCCCAGCGCCGTCAGCAGGATCATCAACATCAATTGCTTGGACACGACGACACCTCGACCATCGGCATCGGCGAAGGGCGAACCGGCGACGACAAGCCGTTCAAGCCGGCGAGAACATTCCGCGCGGCGGCATCCCAAGTGTGTTTTTCCACGACCCACGACCGGGCCGCTCGACCCAGCCGGTCACGCAACCCCGCATCACGCCACAACGCCAGCAGGGCGGCGACCCACTCCCGGGGCCTTTTCACCTGAACCAGCGGCGGACCGCCTTGGAAATTCAGCCCCTGGCAGGCCCGCGGGGTTGCCACGATCGGTAAGCCCAGGGCAGCCGCCTCGAGCAACTTGTTCTTGATCCCACCCCCGCTGACGAAGGGCATGATCGCCACCTCGTGACGACTGACTTCCCCTCGCAGATCCGGTGCATCGGCCACGACACGGACTCCAAATCGCTCCAGATCAAGCACGGCCTGAGTCGGCGAGAAACCGTACAGGCTCAAGGAGGCATCAGGGATTTGTTGTTTCACTCTTGGCCAGACCCGGCGGCAGAACCACGTCACGGCATCGACATTCGGACCGGAATCCAGTCGCCCCCAGAACACGCAACTGCGCGAGACCTTGGCCTCGTCACGCGGCTGGAAGTATTCGGCATCGACGCCGTTGGGGGCGACATCCACCGCCCGTGCTTTTCCAATCCGACGCATGGCCCACGCTTCCTCGGACGAGACGACCCAAGCTCGATCGTAGCAAGGGGCGAACGCACGCTCATAAACCGCTGCCACGGCCGCTTGGAATAAGTGCTTCCAGGTTGGCAAGGACCAGGGTTTCCACTGCGTCAAGTGATGTCGGGCATACTCATCCGCCGGATACCAGACCCGCGTGGGGCCATCGACGGCGGCCAAGAGCGGCAACAATTCCAAGTTGGCGGAAACCACCACATCCGGCCCCACCTGCCGCACCAAGGATCCTGTCGCCCGCAGCCAACTCGGATCCACCCCCCAATAGCGCAAGAAGCGGCGTTGCAACCGAGTCAGCGGCGGCTTGTCGGAGTCGGCTCCGATCGACGCCGTCCCTTGGCCGCGGCCGTCGCTCGCCAACGAATGCAAACCCAATTCCAGGGGCAAACCCGAGAGTGCTCGCTCCGAGGGGGGGACGACGGTGGCGAATCCGATGGCATGACCTCGCCGGGCCAGCGCCTTGGCC
>JAOAAM010000281.1 GCA_026418875.1 Gemmataceae bacterium
TGTTCCCCGAGTCGATTTTCCAAGGCGCCCCGGAGATGGTGCAGAACGGGAAGGTGACGGACAAGGGCATGGCCGAACTGCGGGCCAAGATGCCGTTTGCCGATCTCAGCAAGTTCGAGAAGACTCGCGAATTGAGCCAGATCAGCGACCTGTTCACCGTGGATTTGATCACCCGCTACGTTCAAGGAAAGTTGGCCGCCAATAACGGGACGAAGTGACGCCAGACGGCCCTGGCCTGGGGGACTTTCGACGGCAGCAACCCCGTCGAGTCCCCGGGCATCTGCGGGCTGGGTGAATCTCGCCCCCCTCGCCGCCTATGCGCTGGATCTGGATTGATCGATTCCTGGAGTTTCGCCGCGGCGAGTTGGCCCGAACCGTCAAACAACTCAGCCTCGCGGAAGATCTTTTCGCTCATCATTTCCCCGATTACCCGGTCATGCCCGCATCCCTGCTGTTGGAGGGGCTGGCTCAGACCGGCGGCATCCTCGTCGGCGAAGTCAACGACTTCCGCGAGAAGGTCATCCTCGCTAAGATCACCAAAGCCCGATTCACACGCGAGGCCCTGGCAGGCGAGGCCGTCGTCTTCGAGACGACCGTGCAATACGTTCGGCCCGAAGGAGCCTGCGTGGCCGGCCGGATCCTGATCGACGACGTCCTGATTGGTGAGGCGGAAATCACCTTCGCCCATCTCGATCAGTCGCGGTCGCAGCAGGTGTTCGGCGATCGCAATTTCGTCTTCAGCGGCGAACTGAAACAGTTGCTGGAGAGCGTGCGACAGGTTTGACGGACGGTGCCCGGGGCATCGAACCGTCCGATTCGGACTCACGACAGAGACGCAACCGATGGCTCCATCCCGGCGTGCGGTGATCACCGGCTGCGGCATGCTCACCCCGATCGGTTCCGAGGCGTCCGTCATCTGGGACGCCCTGACCCACGGCCGTTCCGGCATCGCTCCGATCTCCGCTTTCGATTCTTCCCGACTCCCGTGTCGCATCGCCGGCGAAATTCCCGACTTCAACCCGCGAAAGCACCTCGACAACAAAGTCGAACATGAAAAATCCATCGGCAAGAGCTTGAAGCTGATGGCCCGGACGATCCAGCTCGGCCTGATCGCCGCCAAGTATGCCATGCGCGATGCCGGGTTGCAGCGCGGCAGCTATGAACCGACGCGATTCGGCATTGTCTTCGGCTCGGCGATGATCGCCATCGAGGTCAACGATATCGTCGGGGCATCGCAAGCCGCCACCGCCGCCGGAGACGGGTCGGTCGATCTTCTCCGCTGGGGCGAAAGCGGGATCGATACCATCGAGCCGACGTGGATGCTGAAGTTTTTGCCGAACATGGCCGCTTGCCACATCTCGGTCATGTACGATCTGCAGGGGCCTAGCAACAGCATCACGCAAGACGACGTGGCCAGTTTGAACGCCTTGGGCGAGGCCTATCGCCACATCGGCCGGGGGCAGGCTGATGCCTTCCTGGTCGGCGGCGCGGACAGCAAAATTTCGCTGTTGAGCATGGCCCGACATCAACTCTTCCTGCCGCTTTCCCGAAGGAATGACGATCCCGCGGGTGCCTGTCGTCCCTTTGACCGCGACCGGGATGGGATGGTCCTGGGGGAGGGGGCGACCGTGTTGGTGGTGGAGGAGCGGGAGGCCGCACGCCGCCGTGGGGCACGAGTCCTAGCCGAACTGGTGGGCTTTGCCAGCACTTTCGATGCACGACAAGACGGCACCGGTCTGGCCCGGGCCATCCAGTTGGCGTTGACCGAGGCCGGCATCGCACCCGACGACTTGGACCATGTCAACGCCCATGGCCTGGGTGTGGGGGAACTAGATCAGCGCGAGGCCAACGCGGTGCGGCAGGCGCTGGGCGCATCGGCCGACCGAGTCCCGGTGTTTGCGGCCAAGGGGGCGATCGGGAACATGGGCCCGGCCGCCGGGGTGACCGAGGTCGCGCTCAGCTTGTTGGCCGGACAGCATGGCCAATTGCCCCCCACGCTGAATTGCCCTCATCCCGATCCGGCCTGCCCGGTCCGGGTTCACGCGGCGGGGCTTCGGCCGCTGGAGAAGCCATATTTCCTGAAAATCGGCTTCACCGACTTGGGCCAGTGCGCGGCGGTGGTGTTTCGCCGCGGCGAGGCGTGATCGAGCCGCTCGGGCATCCACCGCTTCAGGCATCGTGGAGTGGGGTGCGAAATCACCATGAACAAGAACCGCCGACGAGTTGTTGTCACGGGCATGGGTGCCATCACCCCCTTGGGTCACTCCGTCGAATCGCTGTACGAAGCTCAAATCCACGGCCGCAGCGGCGTGGATTACATCCGCCACTTCGATGCCCGCAAGTTCCCCACCACGTTCGCGGCCGAGGTCAAGGACTTTGACCTGTCGCGTTTCCTTGCCGATGCGGAGCGGTACCGACAC
>JAOAAM010000282.1 GCA_026418875.1 Gemmataceae bacterium
CGACTTTCAGCAGGTCGATGGTGTTGAAGCCGTAGTCGCAGAACTGGATTTCCGCGACGGGCCGGCCCCCCGCATAGGCGATCCCCATGGCGACGCCGATGATCCCCCGCTCATCCAGCGGCGAGTTCCAGGCTGTGCGGAGTCCCTGAGTGGCCGTGAAGACCCCGCCTAGCGGCGGACCGACATCCTCACCGAAAATGTCGGTCACGCCCAGGTGTTCCTCCCCGTAGTGCAATGCCATGCGGACGGCTTGGACCAGCGTCGCCATGTGCTCACCCCGTTGCCCTGCAAAGGTTCAAAACGTCGAACCGCCGCCAGCCTCGGCCTCAGGCTTGGGGCAGTCCCGTGTAATCGCCGGGATACACTACATCGACGGGGCTGGGATAGTAGGTGAACCGTTCCACATCCTCGGGCAGCGGCAAAGGCTCGCTCATCGCCTGTTCCACCGCCTCCTCGACTTCCGCCGCGGCCTCCTCATGAACCTTGGCGATCTCCTCGGCATCCAGAATACCGGCTCGCAGCAATCGAGTCTCGAACATCTCGATGCAATCCGGCTCATTCACTCGCGCGGCTCCGCTGGACGAGGAATGCCCGTGCAGGCGAGAGACGATCGCTTCGATCAAGTAAGGCGTTCGTTTGGTCCGGCAATGACTCATGGCTCGGCGGATGGAATGCCAACTCGCCACGGGGTCATTTCCATCGACGACTTCAGCCGGGATGCCAAAGGGTCGGGCACGATCCGCGATGTGCTTCTCGGCATGTTGGCTGGAGTAGCACGTCGAAATGCCCCAACCGTTGTTCATGACGATCATCAACACCGGCAGCGGATTGACCGGCCGCGACGACCAGATCAAGCACGAGGCGAAGTCGCCCTCGGCGGTGCCGGCGTCGCCGCCCACGACGATCGTGATGCCGTCGCCGCCGGGGACTCGCTTCTGCATCATCGCTGTGCCCGGAGCGACGACGAATTGATTCTCGATCACGGAGCTGACGGGCAGGACGTTCCACTCGGGTACGCAGAAATGTCCCGGGAAATTCCGACCCATCGAATGCGGATCGGTTCGTCGCATGGCCATTTGGCGGATGCCGTCGATGAGCGGCATCCCCATCGCCACCAACGTCGCTTCATTTCGGTAGTGCAAATGCAAATAATCGAACTCGGGTCCGCGGCCTTTTTTGACCTGCAAACCCAAGCAAGTGTTGAACGCCTCTTCGCCCGGACCGCCGATCCAGAAATAACCCTCGCCGGACTTCGCCATCTTGATCATGCGTTCTTCCATCTTGCGACTTCGGACCATGATGCGATGGATTCGAACGCACAGATCCGCGGGGAGGGACTCGTCCCCTGTGGAAAGTTCCGGGGCGACGGTCGCCGCGCGGCGTTGACCCGCGGCGACGAAATCTGGATCGGCCATGTCACTCCTCCACGAGGCGAATGGGGACGCGGCGCTGGGATGCTCCGTCGGCCCGAAGTCAACCCCGACCCCTTTATTTTACCGCAACTCGCACCCGACGGCCTACCTCAGCCCATAACTTTTCAACATCATGCATAAGCATGAGCGCGAAAAGAAAACAAAGGTTCCGGCGGGATCGACCTCTTCCGGACCGATAGGTGAGATGAGCGTTGTCGTCGAAGGGCCGGCCTCCCCGCTTCGACGCGCTCTGAGGGCGACCGGCACCGAGTCCACGCACCAACGGCGAGAGAGAAGCTTTATTCTCCCGTTCCGCCCCGCCATCCTTTTGTTCGGAACGGCGAGGCTGGCAGTCCTTCCTTGTTCATGAAGTTCGGATTCGCCGTCGTGCGCCAGCCGAAGCGGACCTGCGTCGGTTGCTTCACCGTGGGAGAGCTGACGACCACGGTATCGCCCTCGATGACTGCGTCGGCAGCGACGAATTGATCGTCGTCGCCGGCGATCTCGAATTCCGTGAGCGGTTTGCCATCGCGACTCGCTAACCCGCTTCCGACGTGGGCGAAGTGCAAGCGGATTTTGTCGCCCTCGACCGACATCGACTTGTACAACGGACCACTGTAAACCAAGTTCCGCCTGTCATAGGTCTTTGCCAACGCCCACAGGGCCAGCCGATTCCCGACGTCGAGCTTGTTTTGCGGGTGGATGTCCTCGATGTTGTCCACCAGGTCGGTCGTCACGACCATTCCCGTGCCGGGGATTTTCAGAGCCGCGGCTTGCGCCTCCCACAACGCTGGTAGTTCTCCCTCGGCATAACCCCGGGAGCGATCCTTCGGCTGCCACGGCGCGATCTGCACAAAGTAGAACGGGAAATTTTTGTCCCAAGCCCGCCGCCAGCCGCTGATCAAATCCTCCATCTTGTCGCGGTATTTCATGCCGTTCCGTTGCATCACGTTGGTCTCGCCCTGATACCAGATGACGCCGGCGATGGGGAACGGGATCAATGGGGCAATCATCCCGTTATACATGGCCCCGGAAGAGTTGCGGGTGATGGTCCAAGGTTCGATCGGCGAGCCGCCCCACGAACTGTTGATTAAACCGATGGGGACATCAAGCTCCTTCTCTAGCCGTCGGCCGAAATAGTAAAGCACCGCGGAAAATTGGGCGACCGTGGTCGGCGTGCAGACCTTCCACTCCGCTTTCAGGTCTTCAGCGGGTTCCTTGGCTTGGACTTTGGGCACATGGAACAAGCGGATGCGGGGGTGGTCGGCGGCTGCCACCGCGGCTGCACCGTTTTGGGTCGCTCGAAGAGGCCACTCCATGTTCGACTGCCCCGATCCCAACCAGACATCCCCGATGAGAATGTCCGTCAACTCGATCGTGTTCGACCCTCGGACGGTCAACTTGTGGCTCTCGCGATCGAATTCCAGCGCGGGCAGTTTGACCCGCCAGCGCCCTTCGGCATCGGCCTTCGTGGTGGCGCGATGGTTGTCGAACTGAACCGTCACCTCTTCATTGGGTGCGGCCCAACCCCAGACTGGAAGCTCGGCACCCCGCTGCACCACCATGTGACTGCCGAAAATCGCCGGTAAACGAACCTCGGCATCCACGGCGTAAGGCATCAGAAGGGACAAAAGCAAGCTGCGTCGGAACATATCTCACCTCGGGGGAGAGGGGCAACCGGTATCAAAATTCGGCGTTTCCCGGGGTTCGCGGGAACGGGATCACGTCACGGATATTTGCCATGCCGGTCAGGAACAGCAACGTTCGCTCCAACCCCAGGCCGAAACCAGAGTGCGGGACGGTGCCGAAGCGCCGCAGATCGGCGTACCATTGATAACCCTGCGGGTTCAATCCTTGCTCGCGCATCCGCTCTTCGAGAACCTCCAGACGCTCCTCCCGCTGACTGCCGCCGATGATCTCTCCGACTCCGGGCACCAAGACATCCATCGCTCGCACCGTCTTCCCGTCGTCATTCACCCGCATGTAGAAGGGTTTCAATGTCCGGGGATAGTCGTAGAGAATCACCGGACAGCGGAAGTGCTTCTCGGTCAGATAGCGTTCGTGTTCCGACTGCAGGTCGTGGCCCCAACCAACGGGGAATTCCCAACTCTGCCCCGAACGCTCCAGGATTTCCACGGCCTCGGTGTAGGGGACTCGGCGAAACGGATTGTCCAGAACGTTCCTCAGCCGGGTGAAAAGTTCCTTGTCGATCCGCTCCGCAAAAAAGGCCATGTCCTCGGCGCAGTGGGTCAAGGCATCCACAATAATGCGTTTCAAAAACTCTTCGGCGAGGGCCATGTTGTCGTTCAGGTCATAAAAGGCCATCTCCGGCTCGATCATCCAGAATTCGGCCAGGTGCCGCGGCGTGTTGCTGTTCTCCGCGCGGAACGTCGGGCCGAAGGTATACACCTTTCCCATCGAACAGGCGAACGCCTCGACTTGCAGTTGCCCGCTGACGGTGAGGTAGGCTGGCTTGCCGAAAAAATCCTGGTGGTAGTCGATGGAGCCATCCTCTTTCCGGGGAGGCAACGCCGGGTCGATCGTCGTCACTCGGAACAACGCCCCCGCCCCTTCGCAATCGCTGGCCGTGATGATCGGCGTGTGGATGTACAAAAAGCCACGCTCGTGGAAGAAGTCATGGACCGTCTTCGACACTTGA
>JAOAAM010000345.1 GCA_026418875.1 Gemmataceae bacterium
GTGTCTCCAGAGGCCCTTTCAGGACAACTCGTGTCCGTCGGATCGACTCAACCGTCTCCGCGGGAACCCCCGAGGCGATTCCCCGGCGAAAGACCGAGGCACCGGCATGTTGCTCGTCCCACTCCAAATTGGCACCGGCCGCGTCGAGGATCCGCCGGGCCGCTTGGACGCATTCCGGTCCCACGCCGTCGCCCGGAATCACCGTCACGGTTCGCTTGGCACTCGTCATCGTCAACTCCCTGAGCTTGCTTGCACCAGTTCGGGCGGCAAGTCGTGAAACTCGCCTCCGCTGGGAGTTTCCCACGACGACCGCCATCGGAGTCCTTGCTCGACTGCCTCTCGGGCGATCGCCATCCGCCATGGCCCGATCAGCAGCGACAAGTGATCTCCATCCCGCAGTGACAGCATGGCTGTAATCACTGCTCGCGGCAAGTCCGTCTCGAAGACGACGCGAGACACCGCATCGGGGACGTGCTGCCGGATCCGCGATACGGTCCAACGATCACTGACCCCCACCAGCACCATCCGACAACCAATCGGGAGTTGGCTAAGCCTGACCGGCCAATTCTCTTCGGTAGAAAACAGTCCAACCTCCACGATCACCGTCATGCCACCCCGCCGCCCGCCACCAAGCTGTTCGACCGCCTGCATCAACGACCCCATGTCGGTCACGGGCCAATAGCTGATCACGAAGCGGCCGCATCCCCGCCGAGGCGTACCCGTCGTGGCCCAATCCTTGCCAATCGATGTTTCCATACTCCGCCTCCCGTGATGGCGCAAAAAAAGGCCGGTGAGATTCACATCTCACCGGCCTTGATTCCCCTCGACCTCGCCTATTCGGGGGGACTTTCGGCCGTCATTTACGCAGCGAATTAGCGCGCAGTGTGACCGCGCCCCCATTCACCTTCGCTGCATGTTACTCCTCCACGCGCGACCGGTCAAGTTGCGAACAGCTTTTTCGAGCCAAGTTTGATCGAAGCAGGGTCAGAACTCAATTAAAGACTGGATTTTGACAACCGCCAACTCGTCGGGGAAGGTGTGGAAAGTAAACACGGAGATCCACCGCGGACGGGTTTCCCACTGGACTGCCCGTAGAGGCGAGAAGGACAGGCGGTGGTTGGTCTCTTCGATGAATACCAAGGCATCGTGGCCCGTCCCGGAGCGAAGTTCGTCGTGGAAGCGGAAGAATGGTTCGCGCGTCAGCCGCTCGACTTGGAAGCTGACCTGATACTGCACGCCCTTGGGTCCGCCGACCCACGCCGACCGGTTTCCTTCCAAGCGATGCCGCAGCAATCGGCCACATTCGGGAAGCTCCTCGGTGGCTGCCGCCACCTCGGTCAGGTGTCCACCGGGCCCCATCCAGGAGATGACATGCCCGGAGACGGTCAGCCACAGTTCCAAGCGCCAGTCCGCCCGGCAGATTCGACGCACCGCCAATCGTTGGAACAGTTCGGGATGCAGAGGACGGCGAAAAAGATGAAGCGACATGTCCTGAATCGGCGGACGTAAATGAAAATCGATCGTCATGGCGCGGTCCTCGCAAGCGAGCCTTCCTTGGCGGAGTGGCGGCGGATTATAACGAGTCCTGCGAGGGGGAAAAGGCGATTCTTGCGGTGCCGGACGCTCGCCCTCCGTCATCCGCGGCAGTGCTGGATGTTCGCCGCCAGAGGCTTGCAGCGGTGCCGGATGCTCCGCTTCGACGACTCCCAATTCGCTGCGAACAAGGCGAAAAAAAAGCGAAACGCCCCCGGGGGACGTTTCGCCGAACATCACCAGCGTCGAGGAGGATCACTATTTCTTCGGCTCAGGCTCGGGCATCTTGGCGGGCGGGGCCGCTTGCGGGGCCGCCGGTTGGGCGGGGGCAGCCGGAGCCGCCGGGGCGACCGCGGTACCGCCGCAGCAGCCGTGAGTGGTCACGACGGCCGGTTGGCAGCAAGCCGGAGCGCAGCAGGTGGTCGGAGCGCAGCAATTGGCCGGGGCGCAGCAGTCGTGAGCAACCGCGCCATGGCACCCGCCGCGACGCCCGAACAATTTGCCCCGCAGACCCAAGAAACCACCGTGGCAACCCGCGCCACCGTCGCAGCTCGCACCACCGTGGCAAGCGTAGCCGCCATCGCAGCCATGACGCCGACCGCGAAGACCCAAGAAGCCGCCACCATGGCAAGCGTGCGACACCGGAGCGCCGACGCACGAGTAAGCCGCGCCGCCGTCGCACCCACCACGACGACCGAACGCCAAGTCATCGGCCGGACTCGTCATCGCCATCATCAACACGATACTGTACATTCAACCAACCTCCCGCAAAAGTAAGTAAGGGAAACAACCTCAATTGCCACCCCGCACCCCCGAGGCTTGTTGTTTCCGCTCTCCCGAGGGCCGACGGCGCGACTAGTCCTTGTCGAGTGCCGATACATCGACCTGGTAAACAGGGTCATGTATTCGGTGTGCTGAAAATAGTAAAATTGGCCAAATTAAAGGTCAATAGTAAACTGGGTTAACTTGAATTTTTGGGCAAACCTTCGCCGTTATTCTCGGAACTCCGATCACGAAGAATCGACCGTCGTCTTGCTCGCCAATTCCACCGCCAGCCGGACCATTGCGAATACGCCGGCCCTTCCGTCCCTCACCGCCGCTG
Source organism: Gemmataceae bacterium (assembly GCA_026418875.1). Classification (GTDB taxonomy): domain Bacteria; phylum Planctomycetota; class Planctomycetia; order Gemmatales; family Gemmataceae; genus CAKZUU01. Next base: position 2,636 of record JAOAAM010000345.1, read on the forward strand.
AGATGTGGTCCAAACTTCACACCCGCACGGAGTTTCCCGGGACGAGAAACTATCCCGGTTCGTCCACGCATTCCACTTTCGCAAATTCGGGGTGCAACGCCGCAAAATTTTGCGTAATCTCAGGGAGGTTTGCCTAAAATACAGGACATTTAAGTCCGATTTCACCAACGGTCTCTCGATCCTCCGTGTTCCGTCAACAGGTGATCTCCGCACCTGGAGAGGAGGCCAATTCGTGAATGCGATTCATGCTCAGACGTTGGGGGTCTTTGGCCGATTGGCCCTCGGAGGGCTGGCTGCGATCGTGCTGGCCGCCCTGTTTGAAGTCGTCGGTTGGACCGGTTCGGCAGTTTCAGCTGTGCGAGTGCTACTCGTGTTTTTTGGCGCGCTCGCGGTGGGGGTCGCCCTGTGGAAGCGGCCGAGTTTCATCCGGCTGTACATCCTGGCGACGGCGGCGGCATTCCTCAGCCGCTTCGGCCTGCCCGCCGATTGGGATTCGTTCAGCGTCCTCTCCGGCCTGGGGACCATCGCGGCGGCGATCGGCGGGGTCTTAGTCGCTCTACCCGAGAGCTACCGCAAGATGGCGGCCAGCGCCATCATGCTGTTCCACTTCGGCGGGATCCTCTCGGCGGTGACCGGCCCGATGTCGCCCCCGTGGCTGTCCACGGTTGCTGGCATCCTGGTTTACCGCCCTTACCTGCAATGCTTGTACCTGACCAATGCCTACCACTTCTATTCTCCTGAGCCGGGGCCGGCGAGCCAAGCCTGGTTTTTCATCAAATACAAGCCCGACGCCAACGGCGTGACCAGTGCCGTATGGTACAAGTTCCCACGCCGTCCGCAGGACATGACCGACCCGCTGATGCTCTCTTACTATCGCCGACTTTCCCTCACGATGCGTCTGGAGGACTACATTCCCAACCCGATCATCACGGACCAGATGAAGAAAGCCAGGGTGCTGGCCGCCCAAGGCGAGAACGGCATCCCCTTGCATTTCGAGTACATGCCGTTAGAGCGGCAATATCGGATGCCCACGGATGCCACGCGGGACTTGATCTTGCCGTCGTTCGTCCGCCATGTTGCCCGCCGGCCCGACCTGCAACACCCGGATGGCAAAACGAAAATCGAGTCGATCAAGGTGTACCGCGTGGAGCACCGCATCCTCGCCCCGACGCTGCTGGAAGTGGGGATGCGC
>JAOAAM010000363.1 GCA_026418875.1 Gemmataceae bacterium
GCGTCGGTCAGGGCACCGGGCGTGTTGCCGACGCAAATGCCGCGTGCCGTCGCGGCCGGAACGTCGATGTTGTTGAAGCCGACGGCAAAATTGCTGATCACCTTCAGTCGGGGAGCAGCGTCCATCAAAGCCGCGTCAATCCGATCGGTGAGTAGGGAAACCAACCCGTCGCAGTCGCGGATCCTTTCACGGATCACGTCATACGGCGGGGGCAACTGGTCGGGCCAGACCTCCGCCTCGCATTCGTTGCAGATTCGATCCAGCCCGGCCGCGGGGATGCGGCGGGTGACAAAAACCCTCGGCTTGCTCATGATCGTACATGCCCCCCTGCGTCTGCCGACTCCACGAGGCCACGGATATCAATCGCCATGCAGCTTGCGCAAACGGGGTGACAGACGCAAAATCCAGTGAACTCTCTCAAACTCGTTCAACCATTCCTGTACCATCGCGGCCGTGAGTTCCTGTTCGCCATGCGGGATCCCGGTCGGGCAAAAAGCCCCCTCGACCGATTCCCCCATCAACCGATATTGAGACAGCGTTCGCTCCCCATATCGGGCCACCTCGTGCCCATCCTCGCTGAAGAAGACGACGACCGGCACACGGTTCCCGCCATTGATTCGCAAGACCTCCTGGACGTCGGCATGATCGTCGCGATCTAGGTAGCGGATGTCCAGCGTGGGCGTCGCTTCCGCGAATCGTTGGAAGATGGGGCATTGAGTGACGCAATCCCCGCACCAAGCCCCGGCAAGGCAGAGCACCGGCATTTTCCGACGAAAGCTCGACAGGATGGCTTGTTGCTCCGGGGTCAGCCGGATCTCCTGCCACTGCTGTCGCCATTTCGCTTGATCGCTGGGATTGCCGTAACGCCGGAGAAAGTCCTCGTAAGGTAGGCCGATCTTCCACTTCTCGAACAAATTCACCTTGGTAACCTCGCTAGACATCCGTGGGCGAACCAAACATCAACGCACGAAACAACCGTCCTTGGGCACATCAAGTCGAATGAAACTTCGTGTTGCTCCCCGCCGGACCTTGGAGCAGCCGGCTGATACTCGGCGGGAGTGCTTATCCGTGTCGGACCAAGACGTCCGCGCCTTGGGTTTCGACGTAGACGGCGTAGAGGGACTGACTGGCCGCCATAAACAAGCGATTGCGCTTGCTCCCGCCGAAGCAGAGGTTGCCGCAAATCTCTGGCAACAGGATCAAGCCGATGCGGGTGCCATCGGGGGCGAAGACGTGTACCCCATCGTAGCCCGCCCCCACCCAACCGGCCGCCGCCCAGACATTCCCATCGACATCGCAGCGGATTCCATCGGCGAACCCGGCACATTTGCCGCGCTTAGGCACGTCCATCTCCATCGAGACGAATTCGCGGGCTTTGCCCAATTTCTTGCCGTCCACGACATCGAACACCCAGATGTTTCGGGGCGCGTTCTCGTAGTGGGACGCTCCCGTATCCGCCACGTACAGCTTCTTGAAATCCGGGCTGAAGCATATTCCATTTGGCTTGAACGGCTCGTCCGTCACCTTGTCGATTCGGCCCGATTTGTCGATGCGGTAGACCGCCTCTTTGCGGACCGGCTGAGGCGAGTCCGTCTTCTCGCGGTTGCCTTCGTAATTCAGCAGCGCCCCGTAGCCGGGATCGGTGAACCACACGCTGCCGTCCGGGTGGCAGGCGCCATCGTTCGGCGCATTAAAACCTTGGCCCTCGTACTTGTCCGCGAGGACTGTGATCGTTCCATTATGCTCGTACCGAACCACCCGGCGATTGCCATGCTCGAAGGAGATCTGCCGCCCCTCGAAGTCAAACGTGTTGCCATTGCTGTTCCCGGCGGGCCGACGCATGATGCTGACATGCCCATCGTCCTCAATCCACCGCAGCTGGACATCGTTCGGGATGTCGCTCCACACGAGGTATTTCCCGACACCCGACCAGGCGCAGCCCTCGGCCCAAAGCATGCCCGTGTGCAGCCGTTGAATGGGCGTGTTGCCGATCGCATACTTGCGGAATCGTTTGTCCAACACCACGATGTCCGGGTCCGGGTAACGAACCGGGTGAGCACCGGAAAAATCACGAGGGGCATCGGCATGGGGGGCATCGGCATGGGTCGGCGACACCGCGATCCCACCCAGCACAACACCCGCGGTCTTCAGCCAGTCGCGGCGG
>JAOAAM010000447.1 GCA_026418875.1 Gemmataceae bacterium
TGCGAAAGGTCTCCCAGTTACGCAAGCCGGTCCTTCTCAAACGCGGCTTGAGTGCCACCTTGGAGGAGTGGCTGATGGCCGCGGAATACGTCATGAGTGGCGGAAACTACCAGGTCATTCTTTGTGAACGCGGGGTCCGCACCTTCTCCGATCACAGCCGCAACACCCTCGACCTGTCCGTCATTCCGCCGTGCAAAAGCCTGTCGCACTTGCCGATCATTGTCGATCCGAGCCACGGCACGGGGAAACGGGCGTTTGTGCCGGCGATGTCCCTCGCCGCACTCGCTGCCGGGGCCGATGGCTTGCTGATCGAGGTTCACCCCGATCCTGATCGTGCCATGTCCGACGGACCGCAATCGATGGACTTCCCGTCTTTCCAAAAACTAACCGAGCAGCTGCGAAGGGTCGCGGATGTCGTCGGCAAAACGATGGGTTGAAAAAGCGCCGACACGCCAATCGACCAGAACCCAGGTGCGGGTTGCGATGCGATCGACGTGTCGGTGCCGCAAGTCAAATGCCAATCAAGGTTAGTTGACGTTCAGGTTCCGCAGGTAAGCGTCGACTTCTTGTTGGTCTTTGAGTTGCTGCTGTTGCAGGCGTTTTTGCGCTTCACGCAGCGACTCGATCTCGGTCTCCTGTTTGTCGAACTTCTCCAGGTAGCGTTTGTACGCCGCCGCGTTGGTCGGCATCTCCTTCAAGTTCGCCCGCAGCCGTGCCTGGTCCTCGGTGATGACCCGCAACTGCTCATTGACGTGGGACAACTCCTGCGTCGTCGTCGCCAGCTTCGCTTTCAACTGTTGCAACTGCTGCAACGCCGCCTTCACCTGCGGGCTGGTCACCGCGTTGTTGATGAAGAAGCGGATCGTCCCGTCGTCCACGTTGGTCAGGGCGATCGTCGAGCTGAGGTCCTGTTCCTCGACGATGGTCTGACGGATCGGATCCTTGGCCTCGGGGAGCTTCATCTCGAAGCGATACACGTCGGCGGTGCGTTCGACCGGCTTGGTGTCGCTGACGATTTTGAACTCGGGCCGATAGGGATGCTCGATCCACAAGGTTCGAGGCTGGCCGTTGCGGTTGATGGCGGTGTAGGTTTTTTCCTCCCGCACTTTGACGGTCTGGATCAGCAGGCCGTGCTCGATGCGGACGGCGACGAGGCGATCGGGTTTGCGTTCGGATTTGGCCTCGACCTCGGTGCCCAGATCGACGGCGTAGGAGATGAGGCGTTCGTCATTGGGGGCGAGATCTTTGATCTGGGCATCGCCGGCGTAGACGTTGCCCTCGAAGACGGTGATGGGGCCTTGCATGAGGTGCAGGCCGGAGGAGTTTTTCAGTTTCAGGCCCAACATGGGGAACTTGGGATGGACGCTGGGGTTGTAGATGGACAGCCTGGTGGCGTCGATCTCTTTGTTGATGATGGGGAGCAGGGCGGACTTCTGCCGGGGCAGGGTGACGGGGTGGTCGATGACATACTGGAAGAAGTCGCCCAACTGGGAAGCGGTGGCCGCCGATTGCACCCCCTGGGCGAGGTTCATGCGATTCTCCAACTCCCGAGCCAAGGCTTCGCCACGCTGCATTTCTGCTTTGCGGTCGGCCCCAGCGCGACGTTTCATCATGGCATCGGGCATGGCACCCGCGGGGGCACCCGGTCCGCCGCCGCCGAAGCCTCCCGCGACTCCCGGGGGTGCAGGCGCGGCCGACATCGCTGCGGCAGCCTCGGCCGGACGACCCAACATCCTGCCCGAGTCATACGCCACCGGACGCAGCGATTGGAACAGTTCCAACTCGACCACCGGCCGGGGAACATACAACGGCTGATACATGTCCATCTGGAACGACACCGGACGACCCGAAATCAACGCCATCCCCACCTTGTCCCAATCGTCATCCGTCGGATTGTCCACCACCGCCCAGCCTTGCAAGAACGGCTTGCCCCCCTTGTCCAGCACCAGCCGGTAGCTCGTCTTCCAGATCGGATTCTCCACCACGTAGCCGACACGCACCTCCCGCTTCCCCTCGCCGGTGAACGTCAGGCTCACCGCCTTCTTCTGCGCATCATGCGACAACGCCAGCGTGTCCAACGCCCGACGGAACTCCGATTCCATCACCGGATTCAAGAACCGCAGCCGTTGCACCTCCGACAGCTTGATCGACCGCACCCCCTCGGCACACCACAAGTTCAAAAACTCCGTCTCCACCGGCGGACCTTCCTTCACCGCCTGCCGCTGCGTCTCGATCCCCAACACCGAGCCGGTGATCGTCCCCGGCTGCGTCGTCACCGTCGGGTTCAGCACCACCTCGACCTTCTCGCCCCGCAGTTGCGTCAAAATCTGACCGAAAGTCGGATTGCCGGTGAGGTTCACCGCGAACGACTTCAGGGTGCGTTCGACCGGCTCGAAACTGTCGTAACTGATGCTGGCGACCATCCCCTTCTCGTCGCGGATGACCATGCTTTTGATCAGGTCGTTGATGTCGCGGACTTGGAAGGTGAGATCGACTCGGGCATCGCCGTCGACGCTGCCGCGGCGTTCAAAATAGCCCACGCCGCTGGAGAAGAGGACCACGGTCTTGATCGGCAAGGCGGCCCGGGGCGGGGCCACGCTGGAGACGTCGTCGTTTTTCGGCTCGGCCCAAGTGCCCTTCGGCCACCAGGCCAACACCCCGGCCAATGCGCTGACCGCCGCCAACGGCAAGCACCACCATACCTTCTTCTTCACTTTCATGGGACACCTCGAAAAGTTGGAGTCGATGTCTCTCCCTGACATATGACGGGCCAGCCCCGAGCGGCGTTGAGCCAGGAGAGGATTCGGTACCCGAAAAAAGTGTAGCAGAAAGCTCGGCAGGTTGCTTCGCGGGTCAATGATCGTGAAGCTCTAGCGGCGGTCGAACGGGGACCCAACCCTCCGCAGTGTGGGTCCAGACCTCGATGGTCGCGAGTGGTCGGGCAGGGTCATCCGGGAGGCGAGGGCGGAGATAGACGACGAATTCGCCACTACCGACGCGGCGGTTACCCTCCTCGTCGAAATACGGCGGGTCGATGGAGCGGAGACGCTGGGCCAATTCGTCGGAGCGGGTGAGCAACCGGGGCGTATCTCCAGCGGATCGCGTTGGACGAAAGACGGACTGCACGAGGATCCGCACCAGATCGGCGAAGTGCAAAACCTCATCCGTGCTCGTGGGAGGATCGAGCCGGGCGAACAGGTTCGAGTCGTTACTAGGCGGCGCATCCCAAGCCACTGGATTCTGATGAGCGAAAAATACCAACGGCACCGGCACCACCCGCACGTTCCACATCAGAGAACCATCGCGGTACACATGATTCAGGGAGATGGCGTCGCCGGAGAGAGCGACGATGTGTCGGGTGAGGTTGGGGGAAGCGGCGTGCAGCGCCGCGAGGAGGCGGCGC
>JAOAAM010000490.1 GCA_026418875.1 Gemmataceae bacterium
GGGCTGCACCGTGCCCAACACGTTGCTGGCGTGGGTCATCGCCACCAGGCGAGTCCGGGGCGACAGAGCCTGCCGGATCGCCTCGGGATCCACAGTCCCCCCCCCATCGGCGGCAACGCGCGTCAGGGTGATGAATCCATCTTTCTCCAAGCGTCGCAACGGTCGGCTGACGCTGTTGTGCTCGAGGTTGGTCGTGATGACGTGATCCCCGGGCCGGAGTACGCCCTTGATTGCTGCGTTCAGCCCATCCGTCCCGTTCAGAGTAAACACGAAGCCATCGGGGCTTTCACCGTGAAAGAACTGATTGAAGCGATGGCGGGCATCCTTGAGGACGTGCTCGGCGGTCAGGGCCATGCGGTGGCTGGTGCGGCCGGGATTCGCCAAGCTCGTCCGAGCGAAGCGGTCGAGGGCCTGATAAACCGATTCCGGCTTGGGAAAGCTGGTGGCGGCGTTGTCGAGGTAGATCATGCCGACATTTTAGCGAAGGGCAACCACCGACTGGAATTGCCTCGAAGAAGGAAGAAATCGGGCCGGCGGGATTTGAACCCACGACCTCTTGAACCCCATTCAAGCGCGCTAGCCAAACTGCGCCACGGCCCGGTCGTCTGCTGCCTCATCTTAAGCCCCATCGCGGATCGGGGCAAGTCAACCGGCATGCCGCCACCCGTCGGGGTCGGTTCGGCTTGCCGCTTGCCGCACCCGCCGTGTCGTCGCCGATGGGCCGGGATCCGCCCGAACGCGGAGGCATGGGGGAAAGCCGCTCCCCAAGGCCGCGAAGATCGGTTATATTGCCCACATGTCGTCCGAAAGCGATCGCTTGCTGGTTCAGCGAATTCGCGAGCGGGATCCGCAAGCCTGGGAGTTGCTGATCGCCCGCTACGAGGGACGCCTACGGGCTTTCGCCCGCCAGCGACTGCACGACGAATCGCTCTGCGAGGACGTGGTGCAGGAAACATTTGTCGGCTTTCTCACCAGTTTGCCGAACTTCGACGAAAGACGCGATCTGCAAACCTACCTGTTCACCATCGCCTCGTACAAGATCACGGATCAACTGCGCAAGAGCAGCCGTCGGCCGAAGCTGAGCGGCGGGGAGGGTTGCGACGATTTGCTCGGGCAAGTGTTGGACGAGAGGCAGAGCACGCCGTCCAGCGCGGCGCGCAGCCACGAAAAGCGCGAGTTGGAGGAAGCGGCGATTTCCCGCGTCCTCAGCCGACTGATCGCACAATGGAAGGCCGACGGCGACTTCCTGCGCTTGAAGGTCATGGAACTCCTCCTGGTTCGAGGCTGGCCGAACCGCGAAGTCGCCCGCTTCCTAAAAATCAGCGAGCAACAAGTCGCCAACATCAGCTTCGCCGTGCGCAAGAAGCTCGCCGAACAGATCCGTGCCGCCGGGCTGCCCGTCGATGTCTTCCCGGAACTGAGCGACGCCGCACCGCCTTGAGCGTTCAGCCGAGCAGTTCCCGTTCGATCCGCTCGAGCAAGTCGCGGACCGACCATTCGCCCCCGCCGATGGCCAGCCGCTCGTCATTTTGCAGCCAAAGGCGGACTTTCTTCTCGGCGGCGACGGCGGTGCTGTGGCTGCGCCCGGCGAAGTGAGCGCTGATTTCGCCGTACGATGCGGCCGTGTGCTTCCGCGCCAAGT
>JAOAAM010000521.1 GCA_026418875.1 Gemmataceae bacterium
GCCCAACGCAGTGCATGCGATCGCCTTCTGGGAGAACGGAGAGCGGCAATACTACCAAATCCCCGACCCGCTGCTGTTTGAACTGTTTGCCAGCCGCGAGCAGCTTGGCAAATACGTCGGATTCATCGCCGAACTTGGCAAGAACGTCGTCGAGCCGTTTCGGCGCGCCATTACGCAGAACCTAGTGTTTGGCTTCCACAACATTGCTTCCCGCGACGCCCTGCAGGCGATGCTACAGGGCGAGGGACTCGAATCGTTGATTCCCTACTTCTACGTCGGGACAGCGATCGTCAACCGCTTGAAGCTGGCGACCGGGAGAGGTGGCGTAAAGTGGGTTGTCGAAGAGGGGGAGCTGTTGGCTCGCGCACTGCATGCCAACTCCAACGACGCCCACAAGACTGCCTTCGGGCGTTTCCTGGAAATGCTCGGCGAGGGGATCGCCGACCGGCATTGGTCGAAGATGTCGCCTTCCCAGAAGGTGGCTGCCGGATTCGGAACGGCAATGTCGCTGATCCTCAAGCCGATTGACGTTATGAATTACGTCTCGCTTGGACGTGCTTTCTCGGCATTGACTGAGAAGCTGCCTCGTGAAGGGGCTGCTTTGCGTGCATTGGCCCGCGGCGAGGGGGAGGAGCGAGCGAAGGTTGCTTACAATGAAATCACTGGCCGCTTTGCCCAGAAGCCGGGAAGCCCGACTTTCAATGCCTACGTTGGCACGACTGGCTTCCTAAATCCGAACATCCAGATTCTGTGGGGCTACGCAACGAAGATACTGGACCCCGATCCGCGCGTGCGGGCGTTCCACGTTGGCGTGAAATTGCCGGCGCTTGCTGCATTGGGCGCAGCGACTGCGGCGCTGGGCTACTTGCTCATCCGGGCGATGTTTGACGACCCGGAGGAGATTCTGGAACGAATGCGCGAGCGGCAGGACGACGACAGATTGCGATACATGGCGATTCTTGGAAAGGTGCGGGTGCCGTTTGGCTTCGGTCCCGCTGGAGCCATGTTTTCTTACGGCTACAACTCGGTCGAAGGATGGCTGTTGGACGATCCGATCAACGGCCAGAAGAAGGCTCTGGCCGTGCTGAGCATGGCCGTCGATACGCCCGAGATTACGACTGCGCTTCCGCCGCTGCCAAAAACCATGGCGGAGATCAGCCTTGGCGCCAAGGGATATTCACTCTTCTACGACCGGGAGATTGTGCCCGGGTTCCTCACCGAGAAGTTTCCATACAATCCAGAACTTCAGACGCTGCCTGACACCCCGGAGGTGTACAACGAGATCGCCGAGGCGCTGACCAAAACGGGCGTCCGGGTAAGCCCGCTGAAGATCGCGTATTTCGTCGAGAACGGCTTTGCGAAGCAATACGACAACCTGGCCGAAGCGTTCGGCAAGTGGTCGCAGGGTAAGTCGGTAGAGCCGCCAGATTACCCGCTTGTCGGCCGGGCGATCGTGCGCGAGCCACGCGGTCGGCTGTCGCAGTCGTTTCGCTCGCTGGTGGACCTGGACGAGCAGTACCAGTCGCTGCGTGCCACGATCGAAGCCCGACTCCGGGAGAATCCCAACGACAAGGAACTGGCCGAGCTGGCCAAGCGAGCCCGAGCCCTTGAGCCGGCCCACGATGCTTTGCTCAAGGTCGAGCGAATCTGGGACGAGATTCGGGCACTCAAGCAAAGGCCGGGCGACACCACGGCCAAGGTGCAGGAACTCGAACGGAAGATGACCGCGGAAGCGCGGGCGTTCCTGGAGCGATTCGAGTCCCCGGAAGGTCAGGAAAAAATGGCCGCGGAATCGCGGGGGCGAATCCTCAAGGGCCTGCGTCGCCGGCCCCAGCGGACTCCAGGCGAGTCGCTCGACCGCTACCAGCGGCGGGTTGAGCAGTGGGAGACAAATCGGGCGGCCGGAAGGTTGCTTTTGGAGGCGGGCGAGAAGTAAACTGGTGGCATGTACGCCTACTCTGACCTAGAAGAGAAACTTCGGCAGCGTGTCGAACAAAGCATGAGAGCCCAGACGGAAGGCCCCAAAGAGCCGCTTTCAACTGCCAAGGCCATCGTGATTGGCGCCGCACTGATTGCCGGCGCCATCCTGTTCGGTGTCGTGGTATCGACCGTGACCAGCCGATACCAGTTTCATCAAGTGCGGAAGGGCGACGGCTTCGAGTTTCTATGGCGCACGGACCGCTGGACCGGCGCCGCCGAGCCTGTGGAGGCTCGGCGGCGCCGGTGAGCGACTAGGCCGCTGAATCGCTTTCGCCCCACCCCTCGCCTCGCCGCGGATCGGGCAGCGGCTTCGGCGGTGGCTCGAATCGCTTGTCGAGGTAGTGTCGCGCCGTCGTCGCGGGGTCGCTGTGCATCAGGGACTTCGTGGGGTCGTCTCCCAGCCGCTTGCGCCAGCTCGCATGGGTGACTCGTAGGCAGTGCGTTTTGAACTTGCGTCCAGTCGGCAGTCCAGCGTTCTTCAAGATGCGGTCCCAGTGCTTCCAGTAGGACGCATCGCTCATCGGCCACGGAAACACTAGCTCGCGGGCCGGGTCTTTGATCGCGGCCAGGTCGGCCGCCAACTCGGGCGGCAGGTGGTACACGCCTGCCTTCCTGCGGCCCTTGCGCACCTCGGGCGGAATCACACACACCCCGCGGCTGAGGTCCACCC
>JAOAAM010000545.1 GCA_026418875.1 Gemmataceae bacterium
GGGTCGAGTGGCATACAGTTTCCGTGATGAATTCCACCGCCGAACTCCTCAAAGCTCTGGTTCGCATCCCCAGCGTCAATCCCATGGGGCGCTCGGTGCAGGGACCAGAATTCTTGGAAACCCGGCTGACCGAATTCCTGACCCATTACTTGGTGCAGCTAGGCTTGCCCGTCGAGAGACAGCACGTCCTTCCCGGTCGGGAAAATGTCATCGCCCGTTGGGAACCGACTTCAGCGACAAAGACCTACCTGTTCGAGGTACATCAGGATACCGTGCCGGTAGATGGGATGACGATCGACCCATTCGGCGGCGAAATTCGCGGCGGTCGGCTGTATGGGCGGGGCGCTTGCGACGTGAAGGGCAGCATGGCCGCGATGTTGCTTGCTCTGGAGCGACTTGTTCGTCACTCGCCCAGCCGGTCGGCTCGGGTCGTTTTTGCTTGCACGGTGGACGAGGAGCACACTTTTCTCGGTGTGCAACGTTTGGTTCAGGGGTTGCAGGTCGATGGGGCCATCGTGGCTGAGCCAACCAAGCTGAAAATCGTCCATGCCCACAAGGGTGTGGTGCGATGGCAGCTGCGAACGACCGGCCGGTCTTGCCACAGCTCACGCCCGGAGCAGGGCATCAATGCCATCTACCGCATGGCCCAAATCTTGCCACATATCGAAGATTACGCCCGGGAGTTGCAAGCGTCGGTCTCCGATCCGCTCTTAGGCCCGCCAACGCTGAGCGTGGGTCGCATCGAGGGTGGACTGAGTGTGAACACCGTACCCGATTGGTGCCGCATCGAGATCGACCGCCGCTTGATCCCGGGTGAGACGCCGGAGGGGGCATTCAGCCGTTTCGAGAGCGATCTGCGGCAGCGGGTGCCCGACGGCGTGGCATTCGAGTGCATGCCGCCTTGGTTGCATTGCCCGGCCCTGCCGACGCAGCGGGGGACGGAGATGGCGCTAGCCCTGGAGCGATCCCTGATCGCCGTCCTGGGCCGTTGCGAGTACGAGGCGGTTCCCTACGGCACCGATGCTTCGACACTCGCGGCAGCCGGGATTCCCGCCGTGGTCTTTGGCCCCGGTGACATCGCTCAGGCCCACACTTGCGACGAGTGGATCGACCTGGACGAAGTGCAAACGGCGGCCGAGATCCTTTACCATCTGGCGACGCAGGCTTGAGCCATCTCAATTCCGCGAAATGGTCTCGTGGAGATTCAGTAGCACCCGGGCGACCGAGGTCCACGCCGCGAGTTCGACAGCGGGCACGTCGTGGGGCCGAGGCCAATCCCCGACGCTCACGGAGCGTTCTGCCCCCTGCGGATCGACGGCCCATTCCGACCGATGCTTGTCCAACAACCCGAGTAACAGCTTCATCTCATCATCCCGCGGGGAACGGGAAACGGCTCGACGATATGCCCAGGTTAGCCGTTCGACGTCTGTGTTGCCGGCGCGAATCAGTTGCTGGGCGAAAACCCGGGCGGCCTCGATGAAATTAGGGTCGTTCAGCAGCACCAACGCTTGCAAGGGAGTGCTGGACTTCGGCCGCTCCACCGTACACTCTTCCCGTGATGGGGCATCGAACGCGAGCAAAGCCGGGTGCAAGAAGGTGCGGCACCAGTAAGTGTACAATCCCCGCCGGTACTGTTTTTCGCCCGAGTCCTTCTCCCATTCGCGGACCGGAAAGTTCAAGAAGCTCCAATACCCTGCCGGCTGATGCGGCTTGACACTCGAACCGCCCACGTGGCTGGAAAGCATCCCGGCCACGGCGAGGGCCGTATCCCGCACGAACTCGGCATCCAAGCGAAAGCGGTTCTGCCGGGTCCACCAGACATTCCCCGGATCATCGGGGTGTGATTCTTTCGAGCTTTGCCGATACGTCGCCGACGTGGCTAACAACCGCACAATGTGCTTCACGTCCCACCCCGAGGCGATGAACTCGGTGGCGAGCCAATCCAAAAGTTGCGGATGGGTCGGTGGCTGACCCTGCGAACCGAAATCCTCGAGCGACTTGACCAATCCCTGACCGAAGAGCAATTTCCAGAGTCGATTCACGAAGACTCGTGCGGTCAGGGGGTGATCGGGGTGAGTGAGCCAACGGGCAAGGTCGAGCCGGGATGGTTTTTCGCCATTCAACCGTGGAGACAACACCCCGGGCACATCGGGAGTCACGACAGGGCCGGACTCGTCCAGCCAGTTGCCCCGCGGGAGGATGCGTACCGTCCGGGGGGGACCCGACATGGTTACGAGGCTGGTCGGGATCGTACGGACAAGCTCCTCGCGCTGCTTCTGGACTTCCGCGATTTCGTCACGGATCGAAGCGAGCAGGGGGGTCGTCGAGCGGAAATAATCGGCGATGGTTTTGCGTTGGGGTTCGCTCCGTTGATCGGGGGCGATGGACAGAGCTTCGGCGACGGGCTTGGGGAGATCCGGCTTCGTGGTTGCTGCATGGTACTGTTTCTCCCACTCTTCTCGCGCTTTTTCGACATCCGGTTGGGGTGATTCCAGACGAGTGCGAAGTTCGGCGAGGCGCTGATCGAAAGCCGCCAACTTGGCCGCTTGTTCGGGCGTGGGAAGCAACGTTTGCGGCTGCCGACCCACAGCGGCCTCCTGGACATCGGCGAAAAACGCTGCGAGGCTGTAAAAGTCTTTCATGTCGAACGGGTCGAACTTGTGGTTATGGCACTCGCAGCAACCCATCGTGGTCGCTAGCCAGACCGACGATAGATTTCGCACCCGGTCAGCAGCATACTTGGCCGTGTACTCCTTCGGTTGAGCACCGCCCTCTTCGGTGGTCTGGAGCAACCGGTTGTAGCCGCTGGCGACTCTCTGCGAAATCGTGGCATTGGGCAAAAGGTCGCCCGCGATCTGCTCGAGCGTGAATTCATCGAACGGCTTGTTCGCGTTGAATGCGGCGATGACGTAATCGCGATACGGGGTGACATCGCGATGGTTGTCGCTGTGGTATCCCGCCGTGTCGGCGTAGCGAACCAGATCGAGCCACCACACCGCCATCCGCTCGCCAAACCGCGGGGAGGCCAGCAACCGTTCGACCAGACGTTCATAAGCGTCGGCTCGACGGTCCTGGACGAACGAATCAACCTCCTCTGGCGTCGGCGGCAGGCCGAGCAAGTCGAAGTGAAGACGACGGATGAGGGTGACTCGGTCGGCCTCGGCTGCGGGCCGTAACCCCCGTCGCTGGTGTTCCTCCCCGATGAAGTGGTCCACCGTATTCCGCGGCCAAGTCCCGC
>JAOAAM010000565.1 GCA_026418875.1 Gemmataceae bacterium
AGATGTGTATAAGAGACAGCATCACGCAGGGTCAGAGCCAATTGCCGTTCTTGCCGGGCGATTAGCTCTTTGGCATCGCGAATGCGAGCTTGCAGCGAGATGTTGTGACCAAAGACTTTCGCGGCGGGGCTATTCGGGGAGTTGCGCAACAGTTCCTGGGCGGCTGCCTCCGCTTCTTGCGTCTTCCGCTGGCCAAGAAGTTGGTTTACCCGGTTCACACCCTCTTTGAGCCGCTCGATCTCCGCCTTTTGTCGCTCCAATTCCTCGCGTTGGCGGCTATCCAGCATTTGTTTGTTGGGCGAGGCGGGCTTGGAGGTATCGCCCTTCGTGCGAGCTTCAGCCTCGAGAATCCGGATCCGGCTGTCGAGTGCTTGCAGGAGTTTCTCTTTCCGTTCCGGTTCGAGTTCTCGCGAGGATTGGAGACTCTCTAGCTTGTTTTTCAGCTCCGACAGCGCCTCCGCAGCGGGAAGTTCCTTGGAACGCGTGAGCAGTTGGCGCACTTGAGCCTCCGCCTGCTGCGTCGCCAATTCGCGTTCCTGCCGGGCCTTCTGAAGCAGGTCATCGGCCGGAAGCGACCCCACCGTCACCAGACTCATGGTCGTGAGCCACAGAACTTGCTTCATGACGGTCCTCCTCGCGATCACGTCGGCCTCTCCTTATTTCGTAGTCTAACCGCCATCGACCCTCGACGCCAATTCTTTCCACGAAACGTGGATGAGGCGAGGCGGGGTGTCGCTGCCTGGTTGGCCTCGATGCCCCTCCTTTCCCAGAACGCATCTCCGCGACAATCGTTAGCCCTGATCTGTCGCGTAGCTCGGCGAGGGGGTGGCGGCGAGGGTTCGATGATTTGCTTCAAGTTGACCGAGTCTCCTGCCGGGCCTTCCCCAATGCGGCCACGGTGAAGATGAGCGGGTAAAGCTTCTCGAAGTACCAAAGTTTGGCGAAGTAGAAGCCGATCGGGGCCGCATCGCGCCAGAAGCCGGATTCGACGCGGTCCACAAGCCACGCCAGACCCCGTTGGAATGCCGGAAGATTGGTCTCGGGTGCATCGGCGAGGATTTCGAGGGCGAGCGCCGTTTCCTCGGTACTGGAGGGTGTCCCCCGCAGACCGCCCCAGCCGCCATCGTCGTTCTGATTCGCCCAGAGCCAGCGGAGGCCGCTTCGGGCAGGTTTTTGACTCAGCAACTTCAAATCGCGGAAGGCAGCCAGGACGCGGCAGGTGCCGTAAGTCGGGTTCACGTCATCGGGGGCGTGCTGATTGCCGAACCACAGCGGCAACCACGACCCGTCGGCGCGTTGCTGTCGTGCCAGATAGTCCAATGCGCGACGAGTGGCCCGTTGGTGCGACGGTTCGTCGGGAGCCAGCCCCCAGGCGCGAAGGGCGTGGGCGGTCAGATCACAGCCGCTGCGGTCGAAGGGGAGTTTTCCCCAGCCGCGGCAGAAGGTAGGCATCCCTCCGTCGCGGTTTTGCAAGCCGATCAGCCAGGCCGAACCTCGCCGCCACGCCTCGTCGGCAGAACTAGACGACATCGCGGCAAGGGCGAGCAAGGCACCCGGAGTGTCGTCGGCATCGGGGACGCTCCCCGGCAGGTGCGACCAGCCCCAGCCCCCCGGATCGGCCCCCGTGAACGGATGACGCTGAGTTTCCTGCCGTTCGCGCAGCCAGCGAACCAAGTCGTCGCGGCGATCGAGGGATTCGAGGTCGTTCGCGGCTGCCAAAGCATTGATGCTCAAGGTGGTAACCCAAACGGACAAATTGGAGTCGATGGGCCAACTCCCATCGGGCCGGACCGAGTGGAGCAAGAACTCGACACCCCGCCGGACGACGTCATCGGCCGCCTCGTGCCGTCGGTGTGCTTGACAACTGACCAGGGCCATGACGACGAAGCTGGTCAATGGCGTGGCTTCGAGGAATCCGCCGCTTGACGGTTGCATGCGTCGCAACACTCGGAGGCTTCTCGGGATCGCGGCCTGCCGCAGCCAGCGCACCATCGGCCAGCGGGTGGGGCGGTGATGGTGAATGGTCTGCCCAATCGCAATCAGGGCCGGCAGGGCATAACTCACGACCGGCATGCTTGCCCAGCGATACCACGATTGAGGCAGGCAAGCCAACTCGAAGGGCAGGGGGGGGACTTCATCCCAGGGGACGAGACCAGCCAACGCGGCATTCATGAGGATCGGCACGGAAAAGGTACGATCCTTCCCATATCTACTCCGGATGGCCTCGGCCTGCTCCGCCGCGGTCGTGCCGCAGCGGAGGTTCAGGAACTTCTCAGCTCGAGCTAATACATCGGCAAAAGAGTCGGCCGCACCGGCAAGACGGAAGGCAGCTCGGCAGAGCATCGTCGTCGAAATGTTGCTGAAGCTCTTGACGGTGTCGCCCCAGCCGCCGTCCTCATTTGCATGCTCGGCCAACCATCGCAATCCACGCTGCACCACGGCATCATGCCCGCCGAACAGACTCAGGGCACTGACGGCCGTCGCGGTGGACAACGCCGAGGAAGACAATTCCCCGAGCCAAAAACCGGCGGAGTTTCGTTCCGCGAGCAACTCGGCCTTGGCTCGTTGATAAGCGGCCTCGATGCGGGTCGGGGAGATCATGGGGGGCATTATGAAAAAATTCGCGGCCCCGACTCGGGGGAGAAGCATCACCGTCCGTCGTCGGAGCCGCGTGGCGAGAATTCGTTTGACTCAAATCAATTCCCGAATGGCGGGTTGCTCGGCGAGGTGTTGTGGGCGACCCGTCGGGTCCAAAATCGTCGTGGTCATCGGATCGAGACCTAAGTTGTGGTAAATGGTCGCCACGACTTCGTTGAACGTGACGGGGCGTGAGACGGCGTACTCTCCCAATCGGTTCGTCGCCCCAATCACCTGCCCCGTCCGCATGCCACCTCCCGCGAGCAAGGCGCAACTGACCTGCGGCCAGTGATCGCGCCCGGCGTCTT
The DNA here is from genome assembly GCA_026418875.1 of Gemmataceae bacterium. Lineage (GTDB taxonomy): Bacteria > Planctomycetota > Planctomycetia > Gemmatales > Gemmataceae > CAKZUU01. Next base: position 2,946 of record JAOAAM010000565.1, read on the forward strand.
TGTTGATTCGAGGCGTCCGACCGAATTCGCCCCAAGCGATCACCGTGACGTCATCCAGCATCCCGCGGACTTCCAAGTCCTGAATCAGGGCGCTGAACGCCTGATCCAACTTGCTGCCGTGGTCGCGCACCAGTTGGAAATTCTGACCGTGGCTGTCCCATCGACCGAAGGTCAGCGTCACACAGCGGACACCCGCCTCGACCAGGCGACGGGCCATCAACAATTGATCGTTCGCCGTCGGCGCTCCGTCGTACTGGTAGTTGTAAGGCTTGCCATCGCCGTACATGGCGCGAACCTTCGGGCTCTCTCTCGACAGATCCAAGGCGTCCAACAGTCGGCTCGACGTTAGAACATTCAGCGCTCTCTCCGTCGCCGCGTCGAAACCTTGCAGGGCGCCTGCGGCATCGATGTCCCGCCGCAATTGGTCGAATCGCGCACGCAGTTGCTTCCGATCCGCGAGGTGCACCTGATTGATCTGGTGCAAGCGCATGTTGGCGAGTCCCTCGCCATCGGGCCGGAACGCCTGATAACTGGGGCCTAAGAAGCCGACGGCACCAGGATCGCCCCACGGCCGGTGCTGTGTCGGCGCGGTCAACCCGACAAAGGGCGGAACCGAGGGATCGACGGGCCCGAGCAACTTGGACAGCACCGCGCCAATGCTGGGTCGGCCGCCGATGGGCCGCAGCGACTCCGCCAAGAACCCGGAGTAACACTGCACGTTGTCGTGGCGATCCATCGCCCCGACGACAGAACGAATGAACACGCATTTGTCCGCGATGGCGGCGATGCGGGGGAAGCATTCGCCGATCATGATGCCGGGGACTTTGGTGTGGATCGGTTTGAATTCGCCGCGAATTTCCGCGGGGGCTTCCGTCTTGATGTCCCACATGTCCTGATGCGGCGGGCCGCCCCCAAGAAAGATGTTGATGACAGCTTTGTGCGGCGAGGTCGTGGTTCCTCGAGCTAGCTCGGCTCGGGCAATATCCGCCAGGCTCAAATGCCACGCGCCGAATGAGAACGCCCCGATCTTTAGGAACGAACGGCGCGAAACACCATCACAATACCGCTGCGGGGGGCCAATGATGTCGAGCATCGTGGGAACCTCGTCGGGCGGGCTGGGATGCCGAGCTTGGATGGCTCAGCGGCGGGGGCAAATCTGGTAGCATCGCTACCAACTACAAGGTTAAACCGCCAACCCTGTGAAGTCAAGTCCGAGCATCCG
>JAOAAM010000795.1 GCA_026418875.1 Gemmataceae bacterium
ACACTGCACCGTGCCAAAGCGCGCGTCCGACTGATCCGCACGATCCGGCAATACCTGGACGAGCGGGGCTACATGGAAGTCGAGACGCCGACCTTGCACGCCATCGCCGGGGGAGCGGCGGCCCGGCCCTTCGTCACCCACCACAACGCCCTGGACATGCAACTCTACTTGCGGATCGCTCTGGAACTACACCTGAAACGGCTGCTCGTGGGCGGCATCTAAAAGGTGTACGAGATCGGCCGCGTCTTCCGCAACGAGGGCATCAGCCGAAAACATAACCCCGAATTCACCATGATGGAGCTCTACCAGGCCTACGGCGATTATCAGACGATGATGGAATTGACCGAGGGCCTGATCGTCGCTTGCGTCGATGCTCTCGCCGGGACGCGGAGGATCACTTACTCCGGCCGCGAGATTGATTTTTCGCCCCCTTGGCAGCGGGCATCGTATGCCGAACTTTTCCAACGCCACGTCGGAGTTTCCATGGACGACGCCGACGCCGTGCGTGATCGTGCGGTGGCGGCCCGCATCCCGCTGGAAATCAAGGACGAGGCGACCGGCCAACGCATCACAAAAGAACACGATGTCTTGGTCCACGAATTGTTTGAACATTTCGTGGAAGATCAACTGCACGGCCCCATCTTCGTCTACGATTCCCCCGCCGCACTTTGCCCGTTGACCAAACGCAAGCGGGGCAACCCCAACATCGCCGAGCGGTTCGAGCTATACATCCACAGCATGGAACTGGCGAATGCCTACACCGAGTTGAACGACCCGATCACGCAGGAACAGACGTTCCGACGGCAACTCGCCGGTCTGACCGAAGAAGAGTCGATGGCCAAAATGGACGAAGATTTCATCCGGGCGCTGCGGCATGGCATGCCCCCCGCGGGCGGCTTGGGTATCGGCATCGACCGACTGTGCATGCTGCTCACCGATGCCGCCAGCATCGGCGACGTCATCCTCTTCCCTTTGCTCCGACCAGAGAAAAAGGAGTGATCGTCGGCAGGTCGGAAAACGGACGCCAAACATCGAGGGACCGATGTACATTCTGTTGCTTTGGGCGCGATACCTGAAAACTCGCCGTCTGGCGTTCATCTGCATGGTCAGCGTCATGCTGGGCGTGGCCACGTTGATCGTGGTGAACGGCGTCATGACCGGTTTCAGCACCAAGTTGACGCAGAAGCTCCACGACATGCAGTCCGACATCGTGATCGAGTCGACCGATCCGATGGTCGGATTTCCGACGACGGCGGAGGACATGATGGCCCGCATCCGCCAGTCGCCGGCGGGGCCGTTGATCCGGGCGATGGCACCGTCGGTCGATTTGTTCGCGTTGATCCAGTTCAACTACCGCGGTCGCCACGTCACCCATCGAGTCCGCCTCGTGGGCGTTGACCCCAGACTTCAGAAAGAATTGCCCGGGTTTGCCGAGTATTTGATGCAGCCCGAGCGACGCGCCAACCCGTCGTTCGAGCCGGATGAAACTGCCCGGAAGCGCTGGGAGGCGGCACATCCGCCTTTGCCCCCGGATCCCTTGTACGGCGTCAAGCGGAGCGTCGGGGAAGTGCCTCCCGGCGAGACGCCGACCCTGCCGCCCCTGCCTCCCCGCGAGGACTTCCCGCTGCGGCGGTTGGAGGACTTGCCGCCGATCGATCCGCCCCCACCCGTTCTGCCGAAACTGCACGGCATCATCGTGGGCTATGGGCTGGCGACTTACCGACAGGGCACCGAAGACGTGTTCGTCATGCAGCCGGGCGACAGCATCACCGTGCTGACGCTGTCCGCCGAGGGGATGCAACCGGTCTGGGACGATTTCATCGTTTGCGATTTCATCAAGACGGAGATGAGCGAGTTCGATGCCATGACCGTCTACGTCCCGCTCGATTATTTGCAGCATTTGCGAACGATGGAAGGCCGCGTCAACACCTTGCAGATTCGCCTGCACGATGAGAGCCAATTGGACCAGGTGGCCCACATCCTGCGGAATATCTTCCCGCCGATGGATTATCACGTCGCGACCTGGAAGGAGAAACAAGGCACCCTGCTGGCCGCCATCTCGGTCGAACGCGGGATTTTGAACCTGCTGCTGTTCATGATCATCGGGGTGGCTGGGTTCGGCATCCTGGCCATCTTCTCGATGATCGTCACGGAGAAGACGCGGGACATCGGCATCCTGAAGTCGCTCGGGGCTTCGAGTCGTGGCGTGATGTCGATTTTTCTGGGATACGGCTTCCTGCTCGGGCTGGTCGGAGCGCTGCTCGGCACAGGGCTGGGGCTGTTGATCGTGGAAAACATCAACGAGATCGAAATGTTCATCAGTCGGCAGAC